>CAZZLB010000031.1:0-14457 GCA_964654655.1 uncultured Rhodoferax sp.
CATGCCCTTGAACAGTGCCAGATTCTGGAAGGTCCGGCCAATGCCCATGACGGCCACCTGGTGACTGTCCATGTGGCTGAACGACTTGCCACGAAAGGTGATGGAACCCTGCTGCGGCGTGTAGACGCCGTTGATGCAGTTGAGCATGGAGCTCTTGCCGGCGCCGTTCGGGCCAATGATGGCGCGGATTTCGTGCTCGCGGACGTTGAATGAAATATCGGTCAGCGCCTTGACGCCGCCGAAACTCAAGGAGATGTTGTTGACGTCAAGTATGACATCACCGACTTTCTTCGCCCCTTGGGCTGGCGCAGCCTCGCTCATGGTTGTTTCCTGCGTAGTTGTCATGCTGCTGCCTTGACAGGTGTGAAGGTTTTTGCATCGTCGATCCGCAGTGTGGCGCTGACGCTGCCAGTGCGACCGTCTTCAAACTTGACCTGGGTTTCGATGAATTGCGTGGTCTTGCCGCCGTACAGGGCATCGACCAGCACATCGTATTTTTCCGCGATGAAGCCGCGGCGCACCTTGTTGGTCCGGGTCAGTTCGCCGTCATCGGCGTCGAGTTCCTTGTGCAGCACCAGGAAACGGCTGACCTGGGAACCGGCGAGCAGGGCATCCACGCTGAGGTCGGCGTTGACCTTCTCGACGCACTCCTTGATCAACTGATAGACCTCGGGCTTTTGCGCCAGGTCGGTGTAGCCGGCATAGGGCAGGTTGCGGCGCTCGGCCCAGTTCCCAACGGCGTCGAAGTCGATATTGATCATGACACAGACTTTTTCACGTCCGTCGCCGTAGGCTACCACTTCCTTGATGTGCGGGAAGAACTTGAGCTTGTTCTCGACGTACTTGGGCGCAAACATGGCACCGTCGTTGGCACCGCCCTTGATGCGTCCCACGTCTTTCACGCGGTCGATGATCTTGAGGTGGCCGTTGGCGTCCAGGAAGCCGGCATCGCTGGTGTGGTACCAGCCGTCGGCGCTCAGCACTTCGGCAGTGGCTGCCGGGTTCTTGAAGTATTCCTTGAGCAGTCCCGGTGACTTGACCAGAATTTCGCCGCTCTCCGCGACCTTGATTTCAACGCCGGCGCAGGGAACGCCCACGGTGTCGGCGCGCGCCTGATTGTCCGGCTGCAGGCAGACAAAAACAGCGGTTTCGGTCGAGCCGTAGAGTTGCTTCAGGTTGATGCCGATGGAACGGTAAAAACTGAAAAGGTCCGGACCGATCGCTTCGCCTGCGGTATAGGCGACACGCACACGGCTCATGCCCAGGTTGTTGCGCAGAGGGCCATAGACCATCAGGTTGCCCAGTGCGTACAGCACGCTGTCCTTCAAACCGAGTGACTTGCCATCGGTTCGGGCCGGGCCAACGCGCTGCGCCACCGACATGAAGTAGTGAAACATGCGCTTCTTGATGGCACCGGCGTCTTCCATGCGGATCATCACACTGGTAAGCAGACCCTCAAACACACGCGGCGGCGCAAAGTAATAGGTGGGGCCTACTTCTTTCAGGTCGATGGTGACGGTGGCTGCCGATTCCGGGCAATTGACCACGTAGCCGCAGGCCAGCCACTGTGCGTAGCTGAAGATGTTCTGGCCAATCCAGGCCGGCGGCAGGTAAGCGAGTACATCTTCGCTGTGGGTCAGCTTGTCGAAGTCAGCGCCGGCCTTGGCGCGGTTCAGCAGTGAATTGTGGGTGTGCACCACGCCCTTGGGGTTGCCGGTGGTGCCGGACGTAAAGAACATGGCGCCGACATCGGTGGCCTTGATCTGGTCAACGGCCTTCTTGAAGAAGTCGGCGTGGGCGGCGGCAAAGGCCTGGCCGCTGGTGATCAGGTCGTCGAGCGCCGCCAGGCCGGGTTCCGCGTAGTTGCGCAGTCCGCGCGGGTCGTCAAAGTAGATGTTGCTCAGTTGCGGGCATTCTTCGCGGATTTCGAGCAGCTTGTCGACCTGCTCCTGGTCTTCCGCGAAGGCGAAGCGCACCTCGGCGTTGTTGATCGGGAACACGCATTCGGGTGCGGCAGCGTCCTGGTACAGCGGAATGGGCACGGCGCCGATCGATTGCACGGCCAGCATGGTGGCGTACAGGCGCGGGCGGTTGGCACCAATCACGATCATGTGCTCGCCGCTGCGCAGTCCGGCCTGATGCAGGCCGCACGCCAGATGTTCCACCAGCTTTGCCAGATCGGCCCAGGACAGCGCCTGCCAAATGCCATATTCTTTTTCACGCATTGCAGGCTCGGTCGGCCGCTGCGTTGCGTGATCCAGAAGAAGTCGAGGAAATGTGGTCTGCATCCCGATGCCCTGTCTTCAAACGAATGAATTTATAGAACGGCGTTCTAACGCTGTCTCCAACTATCTGGTGGCGGCAGTGATCCCAACCATCCTGCCGCCCGGATGGAGTGAATAATAGGCATTCGTTTGACGTCAAGTTGTCGTTTGGACGACAATCTGCCATTTTCTGGCTAGGTGTTTTCCCTGCACTTTTTGGCCATCTTCAGAAGGAGAACCAGGCCCGATGAGCTATGACAAGTCCCTGCATCAGCGCAGACGTCCCCTGACGGCGGTGGAGCTGGACGCCATACCCTGGATTCATCTGTTGACAGCAGCAGAGCGCCAACGTGCTGTGGACGACCTCAAGATCTCCGACGCCAGTCCCGGTGACTACGTGTGCCGGATGGGGCGTCCTGTGACCTACTGGTTTGGCGTGGTGGATGGTCTGCTCAAGATGAGCAGTGACAACGCCGAGGGGCAGACCATGACCTTTACCGGGGTGCCGCCGGGTGGCTGGTTTGGCGAGGGCACTGCCTTGAAGCGCGAAAGCTATCGTTACAACATCCAGGCACTGCGCAAGAGCATGGTGGCCGGACTGCACGTGGATACTTTCCACTGGCTGCTGGACCATTCGATTGGCTTCAACCGCTTTGTCATGAATCAACTCAACGAGCGGCTGGGGCAATTCATCGCGGCCCGTGAAATCGACCGGATGAACAACCCGGATATTCGGGTGGCGCGCAGTCTGGCCGCGCTTTTCAACCCGGTGCTCTACCCCGCTGTCGGCGAGGTTCTGCGCATCACGCAGCAGGAACTGGCGTATCTGGTGGGGCTGTCGCGCCAGCGTGTCAATGAAGCCCTGACGACGTTGGCTGGGCAGGGCTCGATTCGCGTGGAATATGGCGGATTGCGGGTGTTGGACCTGCAGGCTTTGCGCGCCACTGTTTTTACCAGCAAACCCGTTGTCTAATAGGCACCTGGTTGAAATGAGGTCCCGTCCGGATCAGAACACAAGGAGATTCCAATGACATCAGAGCTGCAAACGTCCCGTCGCTGCTGGTTATCAGCCGTCGCTGGTATGGCAATGATTTGCGCTGCCATTCCCGTCACAGCCCAGACCGCCTGGCCGGGCAAGCCAGTCAGAATCGTGGTGCCCTTTGCGCCCGGCGGGACCACCGACATCCTGGCCCGCGCCGTGGCACCGGAGCTGTCCAAGGTGTTCGGGCAGTCCTTTATCGTTGACAACCGCGCTGGAGCAGGCGGCAACCTTGGTGCCGACATTGTGGCCAAATCGGCCCCTGACGGCTACACACTGTTGATGGGTACCGTCGGCACCCATGGCATCAACAAGGCGCTATACAGCCGCTTGCCCTACGATCCGCAAAAGGACTTTGCGCCCATCACACTGGTGGCCGGTGTGCCCAACGTGATGGAGATGAACGCGGAAAAGGCAAAGGCCTTGGGCATCAACAGTGTGCCGGACTTCATCAAGTATGCCAAGGCGCATCCCGGTCAACTCAACATGGCTTCCAGCGGCAACGGCACCTCAATCCACCTGGCCGGTGAACTTTTCAAGACAATGACGGGGATTTTCATGACCCACATTCCCTACACTGGCTCGGGGCCGGCCATGATGGGCATGTTGTCGGGGACTGTGGACGTGATGTTTGACAACCTGCCTTCCTCCATGGCGCAGATCAGGAGCGGCAAGCTGAAGGCATTTGCTGTTACCAGCGCGCAGCGATCGGCCGCCATGCCGGATTTGCCGACGATCGAGGAGGCGGCGAAGCTCAAGGGTTTTGAAGCGAGCAGCTGGTTTGGTTTGCTGGCGCCGGCCGGTACACCGCCCGAGATTGTGCTGCGAATACAGCAGGAAACGGCCAAGGCACTGAGTCTGCCCGGCATCAAGGAAAAGTTGCTGGCACAGGGTGCCATTCCCAGCGGCAACACGCCACAGGAATTCGCAGCACTGATTGACGCTGAAATCAAGAAGTGGGCACCGGTAGTCAAGGCTTCCGGCGCCCGGGTTGACTGAGTTCGCCCAGGCGTTCAAACACCCCAGACGATGGCGTGGCCGGCTTTTTCGCAGCGCTGCAGCATTTCCATGAAGGGCAGGGCACGCTGGCGCAGTGAGATGGCCTCAAAGCGCGGCGGATCTTCATTGCGCTCCAGGGCCCGCGCCAGTGCTGCCTTCCTGTCGGCTGCTTCCTCTGCCACTGCCGCTGCAAGTGCTGCCAGCGCCGCTGGCATTTGCTCGGGCAGGATGATGCCTTTGTCGGCGTCACTTTCTCGACTGGAATTGCTGATTTTTCCGATGATTTCCAGCATGCGCCGTCCGTTGGGCTGCAGCATGATGAGGTCACCTGTGGCTTTGGATTTGAATTTGTAGAGCATAGGAGTAGTCAAGTGGCCGATTTGCACATCTTGCGCGAACACACATTGGGCCTGCCGGCGGCGCGAAAACTCGCCTTTCAGTGGGCAGAGCATGTCGAAAAGGAGTTCGGCATGAGTTGCACTTACGAAGAGGGGAAGAGTACCGATGAAGTCTGCTTCACACGAACCGGCGTTGACGGCACGTTGAAGGTGACCAGAGACCGATTCGAGCTCAAGGCCAGACTCGGCTTTCTGGTAGGTGCCTTCAAGGGCAGGATTGAGAGCGAAATCGTGAAAATGCTGGACGACATGCTGCCAGTCGCTCCTGCCGCAGTGAGCGGTCGGGGCAAGAAAAAGTAGCGACGCGCGGTCGCGACATTCAGCTCAGGGATTCGATCAGGTCGATGTACTGCTGCATGGCATCGTTGGCGCCGGTGCCCTTGAAGCCGTTCCATGCATCCCATTTGGCGCGTCCCACCATGTCACCGAAGCCTGGCTTTTTTTCGGTGTTGTCGCCCGTGCTGGCCTGCTTGTACAGGGCGTAGATCTTGAGCAGTGTGGCGTTGTCAGGACGCTCCGTCAGCTTCTTTGAATCGGCAACGGCGGCTTCGAATTTCGCTTTCAGGTCAGACATGATTTCTCCGGATCAGGTGGGTACCCAGCACACTTGGGGTATTTGCGCAGTATCTTACTTTTGCTTTTGGACACAAAATAGGGGACATTCCCGAATCTGGAGTTCTTGATGGTTACTCGAATCAAAGCCAGTGGCGTCACCCAGCCGGTGGCTGACGCCGTGCTTCCTGCAGCGAAAATGGCTCAAAAGACCGTGCGTCGGGCGGCGCGAGTGGTCCAGAAAAATGTTTCTGATGCGGTTGGCGGTACGCTGGGACTGACGGGTGAGCGCATGAGCAAGGTCGACACTGCCTGGTTGCGCATGGATTCCCCGAGCAACCTGATGATGATTGTCGGTGTCTGGATCCTGAAGCCCGGCGTCAGCCACAAGGCAGTGTGCGAGCGCATCGAGCAGCGCCTGCTCAAGTACCCACGTTTCGGCCAGCGCGTGCAGCAGGACGCGGCGGGTGCCACCTGGGTCCGTGACGAAGATTTTGATATCAAGCGGCACGTGGTGCTGGAGAAACTCGGCGCCAGGTCCAAGGGGCGTGAGCAGCAGGCCTTGCAGGAGCGCCTGGCTGAACTCGCAGTGCAGCCGCTGGACGCGAAGCATCCCTTGTGGCAGTTTCACCTGGTAGAGCATTATCAGGGTGGCTCCGCCTTGTTGGTGCGCATTCACCATTGCATTGCCGATGGCATTGCGCTGATTTCTGTAACGCAGTCGATGGTGGATGGCGGGACCCTGCCACCGCAGCGTCGCGCCAAGGCTGCAGCGCATGGTGGGCTGGAAGGCGCGGAAGACTGGTTGATGGACACCTTTGTCAAACCCTTGACGGATGTGACCGTGAAAGCGCTGGGGGTCGCTGGTGACGGGGCTGTCAACGCGATGGAAATGATGATGGGGCCCCAAAAAGGCATGGAAAAGGGCGTCGCCGGTTCGGTTGAACTGGCGAAGATGGTGTATCAGGTACTGCGCGATGGTGCCGCATTGGCGTTGATGCCGGATGATTCGCCGACGCGTCTGAAGGGCGTGCCGGGACAAAGCAAGCGGGTCGCATGGTGCGAACCGATTCCACTGGAGGAAGTCAAGGCGGTGGGGCGGGCACTGAACTGTTCCATCAACGACATCCTGCTCAGTTGTGTTGCGGGAGCTATTGCCGAATACCTCAAGTCCTTTGATGACGAGGTGGCCGGCAAGGAGATCCGGGCCATGGTGCCGGTGAATCTGCGTCCGCTGGACCAAGCCTACAAATTGGGCAACCGGTTCGGGTTGGCGCCAGTCGTCCTGCCCATTGGCATCGAGAATCCCGTGGAGCGCGTGTACGAAGTGCGCCGCCGCATGAGTCAGCTCAAGGGCAGCATGCAGCCTCTGATGGCTTTTGGTTTGTTGTCGGTGGCGGGGCTGCTGATCAAGCCGGCGCAGGACGCGATGCTGAGCCTGTTTTCCAAAAAGACCACCGCTGTCATGACCAACGTTCCGGGCCCACGCGAGAAACTCAAGTTCTGCGGATCCACTCTGGAGCAGAGCCTGTTCTGGGTGCCGCAGTCAGGTACCGTCGGTCTGGGGGTCTCGATACTGAGCTATGGTGGCGGCGTGCAGTTTGGTGTGATCAGCGATTCGACGCTGTGCCCCGACCCACAGCAAATCATCGACCAGTTTGAACCGGAATTTGCCAAATTGGCGATGGTGACCCTGATGTTGCCCTGGAGCGAATAAGCCTCAATCTTCCAGCTCGCCTTTGGCCATCTCGATGTCAAGCCGCTCCATCGCATCAAGCGGTTTCGCGGTCGCAGCCTGCTGGTAGAGGCGGGTAGCTTCTTTCATCATCCGGTCGCCTTCAAGCATCAGCATCGCGTGGGCATATTCGATCATGCCAATGGCTGATTGAAAGTTGAGCTTGAGCGCTTGCTGCAACAAGGCCAGCCCGGTATCCTTTTTTGCACCGTAGGTCATGCCACCAATGAGCGAGCCCACCTTGTCGATGACCTCGGCATGAAATGCGCCCAAGGCAATATGTGCATCCGCGTGCTTTGGCTGCAAGCGGATAACGCTTTCCAGTGAGTCCTTGACCTTGCTGCCAAGCCCCTGTGCCAGGGCCTTGGCTACGCTGATGCCCTGGCTGTAGCGGCCCAGCGCATAGGCATGCCAGTACAGAGCGCTGACATCATGCGGATCCTTCTCCAGTTGAGCGGCGGCACGTTGCGCCACTTCCTGGTACAGGTCGAGTCTGCTTTTTTCCTGCTTTTCGAGATAGGTGGCGTAAACACAGGCCGACTTGTTGGCTACGGCAAGGCCGGCGCCCCCGATCTTGAGACCGAGGTCCATGGCCTTCTTGAATTCGCCGCTGTGAAACAGTGCCCAGGCCTGTAGCACCTGGCTGTCTGTCGGAAGGGGCTCTGCGTCACCCGCGTGCAGGCGTGACCAGTACTTCTTGACGCTTGCGGCATCAAAGACGTACTCGCCTGCATAGGGGAAGGCAGTCCAGTTGGCCATGCTTGTCTCGGGTGCCTATTCTGCTAATGGTTTTCATTATTGTAGGCGCCCGCCAGTTTGAGCAAATGGGTGCGCTGGCTCTGCTCCAGATACGGTACCAGCAGGTTCAGCACGTGCTGTGCGCCTCGCAGCAGGGCAGCTTGCGCGTTTTCGGTCTCGAGCGCACGGCGCGGATCGCGTACGTATTCAAAACTCAGCCAGTACGTCAAAACCACCACCATGCTGGTGGCAGTGGCCTCTATTTCCCGTGAGTCGATGGCAATGGCACCCGAGCGACTCATGCTGTCGAGCATGGTTTTCACAGCGCGGGTCTTGTTTTTCAGAACCGCCTGAAAATGTGTTTCAAGACGCCGGTTCTTGCTCAGCAGATCGTTCAAATCCCGGTAAAGGAATCGGTATTGCCAGATCAGTTCGAACAGTGTGTGCATGAAAAACCATGCATCCTCCACATCGCGCACACCGTCGCTGGCGTTGAGCAACTCATTGAGGCCCTGCTCGTAGCGATCAAACAGGGTGTTGATGAGTTCTTCTTTGGCCGGGTAGTGGTAATAGAGGTTGCCGGGGCTGATGCCCAACTCGGCCGAGATCAGTGTCGTGGAAACGTTGGGTTCGCCGAAGCGGTTGAAAAGTTCGAGGGTCACTTCCAGAATGCGCTCGGCGGTGCGCCGGGGTGCCTTCTTCACCATAAAGGTGCTCTCCCGTGCGTCGCGGGAATCACGGCGTGACCCAGATCGTCCATGATTTCCTGGAGTTTGCTGATGGCTCGCCCAACCTGGGTGGAGGCCGGAACCGGGGCACTCAAATGCCGCTTTGGGTCGTCCAGCGCATCGTGGTGCAGGCTGATACCGTGGCGCCACAATTTGGCCGACAGACCCGTTTTGCGTGAACGCAGCAGCTGGCGCGTTTGCTGGTAGGCGTGCTCTGCCAGGCGGCGCCGCTGCGAGTAGCTGAAGGTGTTGGCCAGATACAGCTCCGGGTCCCGATGATCAGGCTCGATCAGGATGATGTCGGTGTCCGGATAGGCATGTTCGTACTGCCTCATGCCCAGGACCATGCGCGAGTGAATCAGCGAGCGGAAAGTCTGGCTCAGTACGGCTGGCAGACCGCCGTCCACAATGCGCGGGATGTGGTGCTTTTCGTCTGACAGGCCGCGTCGCATGACTTTGGCAACCTGGGGCGCAGTAGCGTCAAACGGCACCAGCGGATTCAGACACAGCATCAGATCGATCCCCTGCTCCATGGCAACCGATGCATGCATGGTCTTCTTCAGAGCACCATCCACATAGTAATTGTCATCAATTTCAACCGGCGGAAACAGTCCCGGCAGGGCGGCGCTGGCCTGTACCGCTTTGGAAATCGGGATGTGGTCCCAGCCGGGGCGGCCAAAGGGTGCGGCCTCACCACTGTCCAGATTCGTGGCGACGAGGGTCAGTTCGGTCTTGAGTTTGCGAAAGTCGTTGGTACGGCCGTTCTGCGAAAAAAGGTGCTCCAACTGGCGCTGCATCTGTTCACTGGAAAAAATCCCCGCCGGCAAGCTGGGACCCAGTTTTTGCAGTGCTTGCGTCAAGGGTTTGCGCCCGGCTGTGACTTGCCACAATGCCGACATCAGCAAGGCCGGCAACATGATGCCGCGACGCGCAAATTCACCGTAGGCCGGCATCATCAGCCAGGAGGGATCGAAGTCCTCACCCAGCGGGTTGTCGTTTTCTATGAACGAAGAACACAGTTCCCGTGGCGAAATGCGGTTGGCCAGACCGGCGGCGATGAAACCACCTGCGGAAACACCAACGTAGTGCTGCAGTTGGGTGAAGTCGATTCCGTTGAGGGACTCTTCCAATGCACAGAGTGCACCTATCTCGTAAATGGCGCCCAAGGGACCACCACCTGACAATGCAAGTGCGATCCTTGGTGCCTTTGATGGTTTGCGCTTCATAAGGACAAAGTGTAGGCCGGAACAAACGAACTGCTTGCTGCGATGCAGCAAAGACCGCTGGTGCCGCCTGCACCCTGAATCATTTCGCGGCAAGCCGCAATCAGACTGCCGCTGTACTGCGTTTTGCGGCAGGTTTGGCTGCCTTCTTGGGTGCTGGCTTGGCGGCCTTCTTCGCCGCAACCTTGGGCGCCGCGCCTTGGGCTGACAGCTTCTGCACGCTCTTGTTCAACTCGTCAATGCGTGCAATCAGAGCGCTGACATCCTTGGCAGACGGGACGCCCAGTTTGTTGAGGGCCTTGGCGACGCGATCTTCAAAAATGCTTTCCAGCTTGTCCCATTGACCGGACGCTTTGGACGAAATGTCGGTCGCCATGCTCGACATCTTGTTGCTGGCCTCCGAAATCTTTTCTTCCGCGACCGATTGCGTCTTGCGTTGCATGCTGACCCCTTCCTTGATCAGTGCCTCGATCGCCTTGGTGCCCTCAGCTTGCGCTTTGGTGAAAGCACCCAGGCCAGCCTGCCAGATCTGTTGTGCTGAGTCCTTGACGGAGCCTGATGTTGGCAGAGCACTTTTCTTGGATGAACTTGATTTTTGCAGCTTTTTGACCATGGGAAACTCCAGAGGGGGTTGATAAATTCGGACACTGGCACGCACTGTAAAGGCTGGCCAAGACGCTGTGTAGGTGGCGCATCCTAAATTGTTAGTGGGGAAGGTCTAGGAGGCCACGGGTTTGTGCTGAATGGCGGGAAGTGAAATCTGGGCAAGAATGCGCCATCTGAATGGAGGTCTTGATGCAATACTTTGTTACCGGTGCCACCGGATTTATTGGAAAACGACTGGTCAGGAAGCTGCTTGAGCGCAAGGGCTCAGTGGTGTACTTTTTGATCCGCAAGGAAAGCCAGGACAAGGTGGCGTCGCTGCGCCAGTACTGGAGCGCCAGTGCCGCGCGGGCTGTACCGGTGTTTGGTGACCTCACCGCAAAGAAGCTGGCCGTCTCTGCCGACGATTTGAAGAAACTCAAAGGCCAGATTGACCACTTCTACCATCTGGCCGCGGTGTACGACCTTGGTGCGGACGAAGCCAGTCAGATCGCGGTCAACGTCGAAGGCACACGCAACACGGTAGAACTAGCCAAGCTCATCGGCGCCGGACATTTCCACCATGTCAGTTCCATCGCAGCGGCCGGGCTGTATGAGGGCGTGTTCAGGGAGGACATGTTTGACGAGGCTGAAAACTACGAGCATCCCTATTTCATGACCAAGCACGAAAGTGAAAAAATCGTGCGCACCGAATGTCGTGTTCCCTGGTCAGTCTATCGCCCGGCGATGGTGGTGGGCGACAGTGTCACCGGGGAGATGGACAAGATCGATGGCCCCTACTACTTCTTCAAGCTGATCCAGCGCATGCGCCAGTTGCTGCCACCGTGGATGCCCTCGATCGGGCTGGAGGGGGGGCGCATCAATATCGTGCCGGTCGATTTTGTGGTGGACGCGCTCGATACCATCAGCCACAAGGCGGGCATTGACAAGAAGTGCTACCACCTGGTCGATCCTGTGGGATACCGAGTGGGCGATGTGCTCGACATCTTCAGCCGTGCGGCGCATGCGCCAAGAATGAATCTCTTCGTCAACGCCGCCCTGCTTGGATTCATTCCGCGCAGTGTCACCAAAGGCCTGATGGCACTGGCGCCGGTGCGCCGTGTGCGCAATGCGATCATGAAGGATCTGGGCTTGCCCGAAGATATGCTGACTTTTGTCAACTATCCAACGCGTTTCGATTGTCGGGATGCGCTGGCGATGTTGAAGGGCTCGGGCGTGGTCTGCCCCAACCTGAAAGACTACGCCTGGCGACTCTGGGATTACTGGGAGCGTCATCTTGACCCGGACCTGCACATTGATCGTTCATTGCGCGGCACTGTGGGCGGCAAGGTGGTGTTGATTACCGGTGGCTCGTCCGGCATCGGTCTGGCGGCAGCGCACAAGTTTGCCGAAGCGGGCGCCATCACCGTCATCTGCGGGCGGGACACCGACAAACTGGAAGAGGCCTGCCAGCAGGCACGGGATAAGGGCTACAGTTTTGTGGCCTACCCGGCCGACATCGCCGACATGGCGGACTGCGACCGCTTTGTGAAGCAGCTGATTGCGGACCACGGCGGTGTCGATTTCCTGATCAACAATGCCGGGCGTTCGATCCGGCGTGCCATTGAATCGAGTTATGACCGCTTTCATGACTATGAGCGCACCATGCAACTCAATTATTTTGGCTGCCTGCGTGTCACCATGGGCTTCCTGCCCGGCATGGTGGCGCGCAGGAAGGGCCACGTCGTCAATATCAGCTCGATCGGGGTCCTGACCAACGCTCCGCGCTTTAGCGCCTATGTGGCGTCGAAGGCGGCCCTGGACGCATGGACGCGCTGTGCTTCCAGTGAATTTGCAGACCAGGGAATTTCATTTACGACGATCAATATGCCGCTGGTGCGCACGCCCATGATTGCACCCACCGGTCTGTACAACAACGTCCCAACGTTGGCCCCTGAGGAAGCCGCTGACATGATTGCACAGGCTTGCATCTTCAAACCGGTCCGGATTGCGACAAGGCTGGGCATCACCGGCCAGTTGTTGCATGCCTTGTTACCGCGCGTTGCGCAGATTGCGATGAACACGAGTTTTCGCATGTTCCCTGACTCGGGCGCCGCGAAGGGTGCGAAGCCGGGGGACAAGCCGGTCAAGCAGCAGCTGTCGCATGAGGCGATTGCTTTGCAGCAGATGATGCGGGGGATTCACTTCTGAGCGTGGCGCACCAGAGGCGATAATTCGGGGGCGCTTCGAGCGCCCCTTTTTTGCTTTTATGATGGTTACCGATCCACTCGGGGGAAAACAATGATTCTGGTTACAGGCGGAGCAGGTTTTATTGGCGCCAACTTTGTGCTCGACTGGCTGGGTCAGACGGATGAGCCCGTGCTCAACCTGGACAAGCTCACCTACGCCGGCAATCCCGAAAATCTGGCCGACCTGCAGGGCGATCCACGGTATGTGTTTGTGCAAGGCGACATTGGTGACTCGACCCTGGTGGAAAAGTTGCTGACGCAATACGCGCCACGCGCCGTACTCAATTTCGCGGCAGAGAGTCATGTGGACCGTTCCATCCATGGGCCGGAGGACTTCATCCAGACCAACGTGGTCGGTACCATGCGCCTGCTGCAAAGTGTGCGCTCCTACTGGCAGGGCTTGCCCGAGAGTGCGCGTGCAGCTTTCCGGTTTCTGCATGTTTCGACCGATGAGGTGTACGGCAGCCTGTCGCCCACCGATGCCGCCTTTACCGAGACCAACAAGCTCGAGCCCAACAGTCCGTACTCGGCGAGCAAGGCGGCCAGTGATCATCTGGTGCGCGCCTGGCTCCACACTTACGGACTGCCGGTGCTGACCACCAATTGCAGCAACAACTACGGGCCGCTGCATTTCCCGGAAAAGTTGATCCCGCTGCTGATTGTCAACGCGCTGGCTGGCAAACCCTTGCCGGTTTACGGCGATGGTCTGCAGATACGGGATTGGCTCTACGTCAAGGATCACTGCAGCGCCATTCGTCGCGTGCTGGCTGCCGGCAAAGTAGGTGAAATCTACAACGTGGGTGGCTGGAACGAAAAGCCCAACATCGAGATCGTGCATACCGTGTGTGCCTTGCTTGACGAATTGCGTCCCAGGAGCGACGGTGCCAGCTACAAGGCGCAGATTACCTATGTGCAGGACCGCCCGGGCCACGACCGGCGCTATGCCATTGATGCCAGCAAGATCGAGCGCGAACTGGGCTGGAAGCCGGCCGAAACTTTTGAATCCGGCATTCGCAAGACGGTGCAGTGGTATCTGGACCACCCGGACTGGGTGGTACATGTGCAAAGTGGCGCCTACCGCGAATGGGTGCAGACAAACTACGCTGGGCGGGCATGAAGATTCTTCTGTTCGGAAAGGGCGGCCAGGTCGGCTGGGAATTGCAACGCAGCCTGGCGCCCCTGGGTGACATCGTCGCGCTGGACCATGACAGCATCGATTTATGTGGAAATTTCGGCAACCCGACGGGCTTGATCCAGACTGTGCGGGACGTCAAGCCCGACATCATTGTCAACGCTGCCGCACACACCGCTGTGGACAAGGCAGAGAGTGAGCCTGATCTGGTTCGTCTGCTCAATGCGACGGCGCCCGGAGTGCTGGCGCAGGAGGCGCAGCGATTGGGGGCCTGGCTCGTTCACTACAGCACCGACTATGTCTTTGATGGCAGTGGCAGCCGGGCGTGGACCGAGACCGACACACCGGCGCCGCTGAGCATCTATGGCCAGACCAAGTTTGAGGGGGAGCAACTGATTCAGGCGGCCTGCCAGCAGCACCTTGTTTTCCGGACCAGTTGGGTCTATGCGGCGCGCGGCGGCAACTTTGCCAGGACCATGTTGCGACTGGCGCAGGAACGCGACCGATTGACCGTGATCGATGATCAGATCGGTGCCCCTACCGGTGCTGAACTGTTGGCCGACGTGACGGCGCATGCCCTGCGGCAGGTCTTGCGCCGACCCGAAGATGCCGGGCTTTACCATCTGGTGGCCAGTGGCGAGACCAGTTGGTGGGGTTACGCAAAGCATGTGTTGGCGCAGGCTACACGCTTGCATCCCGAGCTAAATCTGAAAGCGGCGGAAGTACTGGCAGTGCCAAGCAGCGCTTTCGTCACTGCCGCCCGGCGCCCGCACAATTCGCGGCTGGATACGCGCAAGCTGCAAACGACCTTTGGCGTG
>CAZZLB010000032.1:0-14443 GCA_964654655.1 uncultured Rhodoferax sp.
AGCATGGTTGCCGAACTACGTGGCAAGACTGACGCGCCCATGATGGAGTGCAAACGAGCGCTGACCGAGGCACAAGGCGATATGGCGAAGGCTGAAGACCTGCTCCGTGTCAAGCTCGGCAGCAAGGCTGGCAAGGCTGCTGGAAGAATTACCGCTGAAGGCGTGGTCACCAGTTTCATCGACGGCAACGTCGGTGCAATGCTGGAGGTGAACTGTGAAACCGATTTTGTTACGAAGAACGACAGCTTTCTGGCACTGGCCAATGCAGGTGCGTTGCTGGTTGCAAAGAACAATCCCGCCGATCTTGCTGCCTTGGGGGCATTGCCCTATGCACAAGACGGTTTTGGGCCGACCCTTGAAGATGTGCGAAAGGGCCTGATAGGCAAGATTGGTGAGAACATGAGTTTTCGCCGTTTCAAGCGCTTTGCCTCTGGCGCGGCACTGACGTCCTATTTGCACGGTACTCGGATCGGCGTGGTGGTTGAATATGCCGGCAGTGAGGTTGCTGCCAGGGATGTCGCCATGCACGTTGCAGCAATGAAGCCAGTGGCTCTTTCAAGTGCCGATGTTCCTGAAGAACTGGTGGCCAGGGAGCGTTCAGTGGCTGCTGCCAAGGCCGCTGAAGATGCTGCCGTCGCGACGGCAGCCGGCAAGCCTGTGCAGTCAGCAGAGATCGTCAACAAGCGCATCGAAGGCAGCGTTCAGAAATTCCTGCGCGAGGTGTCACTGTTCAACCAGGCCTTTGTCAAGAACGACAAGCTCACCGTTGAGCAGATGCTTAGATCGGCTGATACCGTTGTCAAGAGTTTTACCCTGTATGTCGTCGGCGAAGGTATTGCCAGGAAGGTTGACGATTTTGCTGCCGAAGTGGCAGCACAGGTCGCTGCTGCGAAGCAATCAGCTTGATTGGTTTGTGCCAGTGATGCCGGGTTCTCTGTTGATGTCGTCTTAAGGATTCATATGCCGAACACCAAACCAGCCTACAAGCGTATTCTGCTCAAGCTGTCAGGGGAGGCATTGATGGGGGATGATCAGTTCGGCATCAATCGGAACACGATTGTTCGGATCGTCGGGGAGGTTGCTGAAGTAACGCGCCTGGGTGTTGAAGTCGCTGTGGTGATTGGCGGCGGCAATATCTTTCGTGGTGTGGCAGGTGGATCCGTTGGCATGGACCGTGCGACTGCAGACTACATGGGTATGCTGGCCACGGTGATGAATTCACTGGCGCTGGGAGACACCATGAACAAAGCCGGGCTGACCGCACGCGTGATGTCTGCCATTGCGATCGAGAAAGTGGTAGAACCCTATGTCAGGCCGAAAGCGTTGCAATACCTTGAAGAGGGCAAAGTCGTAATTTTCGCTGCCGGTACCGGCAATCCGTTTTTTACAACCGATACCGCAGCGGCGCTGCGGGGGGCTGAAATCGGTGCTGAAGTCGTTCTTAAAGCCACCAAAGTGGATGGCGTCTATACGGCGGACCCCAAGAAGAATGCCGAGGCGACGCGTTACAGCAAGATTACCTTTGACGAGGCCATGTCGCGGAATTTGGGCATCATGGATGCAACTGCGTTCGCTTTGTGCCGGGATCAAAAATTGCCGGTCAAGGTTTTTTCCATTTTCAAGCACGGCGCTCTCAGACGCGTTGTCAAGGGCGAGGATGAAGGTACCTTGGTTTATGTCTGATTGTGTCAAAATCGCCGCAAAATAATCGTTCTGGGCGAAAGGTTGAGTAAGGAGAAAGAAGTGCCTATTACCGAAATAAGACAGACGGCCGAGGCGAAGATGGACCAATCCATCAACGCATTCAAGCATAACCTGAGCAAAATCCGCACCGGACGTGCCAATCCGGCGCTGCTCGATTCGGTTCACGTCGACTATTACGGAGCCATGCTGCCGATCAGCCAGGTTGCCAATGTGTCCCTGCTCGATGCGCGAACCATCAGTGTTCAACCGTGGGAAAAGGGAATGGGACCCAAGATAGAAAAGGCGATTCGAGACAGTGATCTGGGGCTCAATCCATCATCCATGGGTGATTTGCTACGTGTTCCAATGCCTGCCATGTCGGAGGAACGGCGCAAGGAGTTGACCAAGGTCGTCAGGCACGAGGGTGAGACTGCCAAGATCGCGGTGCGTAACCTGCGACGCGATGCCAATGAAGCTGTGAAGAAGAGTGTCAAGGACAAGTTGGCCTCCGAGGATGATCAAAAACGCTCCGAGGCGGAAATCCAGAAAGTGACCGACCGCCACATTATTGAAATCGATAAACTGGTTGCCGCCAAAGAGCAGGACATCATGGCGGTCTGAAAGCCGCTGCAACCATGAACCGGATTCCTCACCACATCGCCGTTGTCATGGATGGCAACGGGCGCTGGGCGGCCAAACGCTGCCTGCCGCGCGTGGCGGGCCACAAGCAGGGCGTCGTTTCGCTGCGACGGTGTGTCAAAGCCTGTGCGCAGCGTGGCGTTAGCGTGTTGACCGTTTTTGCGTTTTCGTCGGAAAACTGGGGGCGCCCGATGGAAGAGGTCTCTGGTCTGATGTCCTTGTTCGCGGTCGCACTGGCCCGAGAAGTGCCAAAGCTCCACGCCGATGGTGTCCAACTTCATTTTGTCGGGGATCGACAGGGTTTGTCGGAAAAGTTGGTGGCCGGCATTGAGAGCGCGGAAAGCGCCACTGCGTCAGATTCACGATTGGTTCTGAATATCTGTTTCAATTATGGTGGCCGCTGGGACATTGTGCAGGCTGCAAGAAAATTGGCCGAGCGAGGCCAGCCAGTCACAGAGGCAAATCTTGGTGCGGCCATGTCGATGGCGCACGTTGCCGACCCGGATCTGGTAATTCGCACTGGAGCTGAGCAGCGAATCAGCAACTTTTTGCTATGGCAAACAGCTTATTCCGAGCTTTACTTCAGCGACCGGCTTTGGCCAGAATTTGACGAAGCGGAGCTTGACCTGGCTATTGAGTCCTACAGCAAGCGGCAGAGACGGTTTGGCAAGACCTCCGATCAGGTGCTGCCATTGACCTCATCGCCCGCTCTGAGTTAAGGCAGATTGATGCTCAAGCAGCGTGTTTTCACCGCAGTTGTGATGCTCCTGATCCTGCTGCCAGCCCTGTTTTACAGGACAGCGATGCCTTTTTGCATGGTCGCCATGGTGCTCATTGGTATTGCCGCCTGGGAGTGGGCACGACTCAATGGCCATGGTCAGGCTCACTCCTTGCTGACTGGCCTGTTTTGCCTGCTTTTGTGCGCAACGAGTTGGTGGCTCGGGCTTCTGGAGCAGTCGTTGGCATGGCTGTGGATTCTTGCTGGCATCGGCTGGGTTATCGCTGGCGCGTGGGTGCTGTACCGGGGCGTGGCCGCCTGGCGCGGATACCCGCGCACCTTGCGCCAGTTTGCGGGCCTGATGGCTTTGTGGCTGGCCTGGCTTGCAGTTGCACAGGCCAGGCACATCGGTGTCAATTTCCTGCTGTCCATTCTGCTCTTGGTGTGGGTCGCGGATATCTTTGCCTATTTTGCAGGTCGCGCACTGGGAGGTCGGTTCAGCCGCGGCAAGCTCGCGCCCAGCATCAGCCCTGGCAAGAGTTGGGAGGGTGTTTGGGGCGGTATGGTCGGGGTGCTTGTTTTGGCTCTTGGCTGGCAGTTGGCTGACCGGGTCTTTGCCACGACAGTTCCAAGTCTGTTCAGTCGCCTTGATAGTCATGAGGCTTGGCTGTCGCTCGTGTGTGCCTTGTTTCTCGCCGCGATGAGTGTGATCGGTGACTTGTTCGAATCCCTGGTCAAGCGCAGTGCCGGCGTGAAGGACAGCAGTGGTTTGCTTCCGGGTCATGGTGGCGTGCTGGATCGGGTCGATGCGCTGTTGCCGACGCTGCCTCTGGCGATGATGCTCTACTCTTTCTGAAGGCAACGATGGAAGATCTTGTTGAGGCGCCGAGGAAGCGCGTCGTCATATTGGGTTCGACCGGATCGATCGGCGTCAACACGCTGGATGTGATCGCCCGCCATCCGCAACGGTTCGAGGTGTTTGCACTGAGCGCGGCCACCCGGCTCGACGTGATACTGCGACAGTGTGTCGAATTTAATCCGGTGTTCGCCGTCATGGCCAGCGAACCGCACGGGCGCGAACTCGAGCAACAGTGCCGAAGTCTGAAACTGAAGACACGGGTTCTGTGGGGCCCCCAGGCGATTACCATGATTGCAGAGCACGAAATGGCGGATGTCGTGATGGCTGCCATTGTCGGGGCTGCCGGACTGGCATCCTGTCTGGCCGCAGCGCGCGCTGGCAAGCGCTTGCTGCTGGCGAACAAGGAAGCTCTGGTAGTCGGTGGCGAATATTTTATGCAGGCCGTGGTGCTCGGTGGCGCCAAGCTGCTGCCGATCGACAGCGAGCACTCAGCCATTTTCCAGTCGCTGCCCGATGATTGCGCCGTCTGGCCAAGTCAAATTGACAAGATCATTCTGACAGCATCGGGCGGGCCGTTTCGACTGTTGAATCCTCTTGCGCTTCGTGATGTGACGCCACAGCGGGCTTGTGCCCATCCAAACTGGGTCATGGGGCGAAAGATCTCCGTGGATTCTGCGACGATGATGAACAAGGCACTGGAAGTCATTGAGGCACGTTTTCTGTTCAACGTTCGGCCCGAGCAGATTGAAGTGGTGATTCACCCGCAGAGCGTTATCCATTCCATGGTCCAGTACAAGGATCACTCGGTGTTGGCGCAGCTCGGGACGCCCGACATGAAGGTTCCGATCGCCTATGGATTGTCGTGGCCGGATCGGATGCAGTCCGGGGCCGCTGCGCTGAACTTTCGAGCGATGCCAGACATGACGTTTGAGTCACTGGACTCGAATCTGCACGAGCAGCGCTTTCCTGGGTTAAAGCTGGCCTGGTCGGTTCTCAATGCACCGGGGGGTACCACGGCCGTCCTGAATGCCGCGAACGAAGTCGGCGTGGCGGCATTCTTGGATGGTCAAATTCGCTTTGATCAGATTCACATCGTTAATCTGGAAACGCTGGAGTCTGTCAGTGCCGCCGGACCACAGTCGCTGGAGGCGTTGTTGGCGCTTGATGCACAGTCGCGTCGAGCCGCTGAACACGTTGTCAAGCGTCTCGCGAATCGATGATTTCACCTTGAAGTCGGCATGCTGACCCTGGCCTCGTTCGCTCTCGCCCTGGGGCTGCTGATCACGGTGCACGAACTTGGGCATTACGTGGCGGCAGTGCTGTGCGGTGTCAGGATTCTTCGTTTCTCGGTCGGATTTGGACGGCCGCTGCTTCGCTGGAAACCCGTTGACTCAGCTACCGAGTTTGTGCTGGGCGCATTCCCGCTCGGCGGATACGTAAAGATGCTTGACGAGCGCGAGGCTCCGGTGGCTGCGGACCAGCGACATCAGGCGTTCAACGTTCAACCTTTGCTGGCTCGCGCTGCCATTGTCATGGCTGGGCCAACGGCCAATCTGCTGTTGGCCGTGGTCTTGTATGCGATGGTCAACTGGAATGGCATGCAACTGCCCGCAGCTGTACTGTCGAGCCCTGAGGTCGGCTCGATTGCCGAAAGGGCGGGCTTGACCGGTGGCGAAAGGGTCTTGCGTGCCGGATTTGACGGGACTGAACTGCAAGGCGTTCAGTCGTATGAGGATGTGCACTGGTTGTTGACCCGCGCAGCGCTTGAAAAGCAGGACCTGCGGCTGCAAATGGCTGATGCCGCGCGAGGGCGGCATCGTGAGGTGCTACTTGCGTTGAGTGGTGTTGTCGCGAACGAGGTCAACGCCGGGCTGTTCCGTGAAGTGGGGCTGACCGGCCCGTATACCCGACCGGTCATGGGTGGTGTCACCGCTGGCGCAGCGGCCGACAAGGCTGGTTTGCGCAACGGCGATGTCGTTCGTCAGATCGACTCTGTAGCAGTGCGCGACGGGCGACAGCTGCGTCGGCTCATCAGAGACTCTGCAGTTGGCGGTCAAGCGAAACCTTCTCTATGGAAGATTGATCGAGGCGGAGCCGAACTGGTCATATGGGTCATGCCAGAGCCGCAGCTTGAGGGGACGCTCTGGGTTGGAAAAGTAGGTGCCTATGTCGGTGCAATGCCCGAAATGGTGCTCGTCCAATACGGGCCGCTGGACGGTTTGTGGCGTGCCGTCGTTCGCAGCAGTGATGTTTCCCTACTGACGATCAGGATGATGGGCAGGATGTTGCTGGGCGATGCCTCGCTCAAGAATCTGAGTGGCCCATTGACGATAGCCGACTACGCGGGAAAGTCGGCCGACCTTGGATGGACCCAATATCTGTTGTTTCTTGCCTTGATCAGCGTAAGTCTGGGGGTTTTGAACCTGCTGCCGCTGCCGCTGCTCGATGGTGGTCACCTGATGTATTATCTTTGGGAGTGGATTACGGGCAAACCTGTCTCCGACGCATCGATGGAGCGTTTGCAGCGGGGGGGCTTTGCGGTTCTGTTGGTCATGATGTCAATTGCTGCTTTCAATGACATCAACCGACTGTTTGGCTAAATGTCTGGCGTTGATTGATCAACGCTGGTTTGACTTTTCAAATTTAAAATGCAATTCAATCGCTTTTATCCGCGCGCTGTATCGACCGTGGCCTGTTTGACCTTCATGGTGGGAACGGCGTGGGCCGTCAACCCTTTCACGGTGCGCGACATTCGCATTGAAGGATTGCAGCGTGTCGAGCCTGGGACTGTTTTTGTATCTTTGCCGGTCAGAGTCGGCGATGTCTACAACGATGAAAAGGGTACTTCCGCAATCCGTGCGCTTTTTGATCTGGGTTTGTTCAAGGACGTCCGAATTGAAGTCAGTGGTGATGTGCTGGTGATCCTGGTGGAGGAGCGTCCAACGATCGCCGAAGTGGATTTTGTCGGCACCAAGGAATTCGACAAGGACGTTCTCAAAAAGGCGCTCCGCGATGTCGGGCTTGCGGACGGCAGACCTTTTGACAAGGCCCAACTGGATCGTGCCGAGCAGGAACTCAAGCGCCAGTACATCAACCGTAGCCTGTACGCTGCGGAGGTGGTGTCAACCGTCACACCGGCCGAGCGCAATCGGGTCAACCTGACGTTCACCGTGGTTGAGGGAGAACCTGCCAAGATCAGTGAGATCCGGATCGTTGGCAACCAGGTCTTTGGCGAGTCGACCTTGCGTGGTTTGTTTGACCTGGACACCGGGGGCTGGCTGAGCTGGTATACGAAGTCAGATCGATATTCCCGTGCCAAACTCAATGCCGACATCGAAACCTTGCGCTCCTATTACCTGACGCGCGGCTACATCGAATTCAAGGTCGATTCCACACAGGTGGCCATACTGCCCAACAAGACAGACATCGCGATCACCATCAATGTTACAGAAGGGGATCGTTTTATCGTCAGCGGCGTCAAGCTTGAAGGCAATTTTCTTGGCAGGGAGGATGAATTCAAGTCGCTGGTAACGATTCAACCGGGACAGGCCTACAACGCAGATGAAGTGGTCAGGACCACCAAGGCCTTTACCGACTATTTCGGAAATTTTGGCTTTGCCTTTGCACGAGTCATCGCGCGTCCGGAAATTGATCGCGCCACCAATCGTGTGGTTCTGGTCCTGCAGGCCGACCCTTCGCGGCGTGCCTATGTGCGCCGAATCAACGTGGTTGGCAACAGTCGCACGCGTGACGTCGTCGTGCGCCGCGAATTCCGGCAATTTGAGGCGTCATGGTATGACGGTGAAAAGATTCGTTTGTCGCGTGACCGGGTCGATCGCCTGGGCTACTTCAAGGAAGTTGGAATTGAAACTCAGGAAGTGGCTGGCTCTGCGGATCAGGTGGACTTGACCATCAATGTCGTCGACAAGCCAACCGGCAGTCTGAGTCTCGGAGCCGGCTTCTCAAGTGCCGATGGCCTGGGCCTTTCGTTCGGCCTGAAACAGGACAATGCCTTTGGTTCGGGCAACTCGCTTGGCGTGCAAATCAACACCAGCAAGATCAATCGTGTCATCGTTTTCAATACGACGGATCCCTACTTTACTCAGGACGGCGTTTCACGGACCATCGATCTGTACCACAAGTCCAGCAGCCCGTATCAGGATCAGAATTACTATCAACTCGTTTCGTCCGGCGGCAGCCTGCGCTTCGGGGTACCATTTACCGAAATCGATACGGTTTATTTTGGTGCAGGGATAGAGAAGACGACGATTGTGCCGGGGACGGCATTGCCGACTTCCTATATGGCGTATGCAAATCAGTATGGTTACGCCAGCATGTCTATTCCATTCACAGCCGGTTGGGCACGAGACAGTCGGGACAGCGCCCTTTCTCCCAATTCGGGCCGTTTCCAGCGTGCCTATGCCGAGTGGTCAGCCGCTGGCGAGGCGCGCTACCTGCGGACCACTTACCAGTACCAGCAGTTCATTCCACTGAACAAGCAGTTCACTGTTGCCTTTAACGGCGAGGTGGGTTGGGGGATGGCGCCGGGAGATCGTTCCTTTCCGGTGTTCAAGAAGTTTTTTGGGGGTGGCCTGGGCTCAGTGCGTGGATTCGAGCAGGGTAGCCTGGGTCCACAGGACGCCAGTGGCGTGGCGGTGGGTGGGTCCAGCAAACTCAATTTGAACCTGGAGTTGTTATCTCCCTTCCCTGGATCGGGGAATGACCGGACTTTGCGGATGTACGCATTTGCCGATTTGGGCGGTGTGGCCGGTCCGGATGGCGTCAATCCTTACGCAAACAACCTGCGGGCTTCGGTAGGCGTGGGTGTGAGTTGGATCTCGCCGATGGGCCCCTTGCGCCTGGCATTCGCCAAGCCAATCAAGAAATTTGATGGCGATAAAATACAAAACATGCAATTTCAGATTGGGACGAACTTTTAATGAACGATTTATTACGTCAATGCGCCGCTGGCATCATGTTCGGTGGCTTGCTGGTTCTCGCACCGGTTCAGGCGCAGGAGTTCCGAATTGGATTTGTCAACACGGATCGAATTTTCAAGGAGGCGAGTACTGCCAAGGCGGCGCAAGCGAAGCTGGAACAGGAATTTTCCAAACGGGAAAAAGACATCGTTGAGATGGCCACAACCATGAAGGCGATGGTTGACAAGTTCGAGCGCGAAGGCCCGACGCTGCCGGAAGGACAAAAGACGAGTCGTCAGAAGCAGTTGCTCGATCAGGACCGGGAATATCAGCGCAAGCGCCGCGAATTCCAGGAGGACCTGACCTCCAGAAAAAATGAAGAGTTGCAGCAAGTCCTGGAACGCGCCAACAGAGTGGTCAAGCAGGTCGCTGAAGCCGAGAAGTACGATCTTGTCCTGCAGGAGGCAGTGTATGTCAATCCCAAGCACGACATCACTGACAAGGTCATCAAATCCTTGAATGCGGGTGGCGTCAAATAAGCAGATCGAGGCAAGTAAAGCGTGGCCTTGAGTCTGGGTTCGATTGTTGATGCGCTCGGTGGTGAAATCCATGGTGACCGTGCATTGACGATCCAAGGGCTGGCTACGCTGGAGACCGCGGGCCCATCTGACCTGAGCTTTCTGAGCAACGTGCGCTACCAGAGTCAACTGGCCGGTTCCCGGGCGGGATGCGTGATCGTGAGTCCGCAGATGCAGGCGGCTGCAGCAAAGCGGGGCGCCTTTATTGTCTCGGACCAGCCCTATCTCTATTTCGCTCGCCTTACACAACTCTGGAAGAAGAGTATCGAGCAGCCTGTCCAGGCGAGGCAGCATCCAAGCGCAGTCATTGACCCCACTTCCTTCGTCCATCCGAGCGCTCGCATCGGCGCTCTGTGTGTGGTGGAGCGGGGTGCCCGAATCGGCGCTGACACCGAACTCAAATCACGCGTTACCGTGGGCCAGGGGTGCGTGGTTGGTCAGCGCTGCCTGCTGCACCCGGGGGTTGTGATCGGTGCCGACGGTTTTGGTTTTGCGCCGCATGCCGGGGGCTGGGAAAAGATTGAGCAATTGGGTGCCGTCAGAATCGGTGACGATGTTGAAATTGGTGCCAATACCTGCATTGATCGCGGCGCCCTGCAAGACACCATCATCGAGGATGGTGTCAAGCTCGACAATCTGATCCAGATTGGCCACAACGTGCGGATTGGCAGGAATACGGCGATGGCTGGCTGTGTCGGAGTTGCCGGCAGTGCGACTATTGGCGCGAACTGCACTATTGGCGGCGGGGCCATCGTGTTGGGTCACCTGGTGTTGGCCGACGGTGTCAATATTTCCGCGGCCACGGTCGTGACGCGGTCCATCCGCAAGATTGGACATTACACGGGTATCTTTCCGATTGACGACAATGCTGCCTGGGAGAAGAACGCGGCTTCACTGAAGCAGTTGCACGGATTGCGTGACCGCATCCGGTCCCTGGAAGATAACACCAAGCATGAATCCTGAGTCATAACAAGCATGATGGACATTCACAAAATTCTCAAACAGTTACCACATCGTTATCCGTTCCTGCTGGTGGATCGTGTGCTTGAACTGGACAAGGGAAAGAGCATCAAGGCTTTGAAAAATGTCACCATCAATGAACCATTTTTTGAAGGGCATTTTCCAAATCGCCCGGTGATGCCTGGCGTGTTGATGCTTGAAGCGCTGGCCCAGGCCTCCGCATTGCTTTCCTTTGACGCACTGGATGCCTCGCCCGACGACAAGATGATTTACTATTTTGCCGGGATGGAGGGTGTGCGCTTCCGGCGCCCCGTGGAGCCAGGTGACCAACTTGTTCTGGAGGCGCAGATATTGCGCATGAAGGCGGGTATCTTCAAGTTCAAGACGCGTGCCCTGGTCGGCGATGATGTTGCCGTGGAAGCAGAACTAACCTGCGCCATGCGCTCCATCAATTAAGAGGTGTGGTGTGACGGCGATCCATGCAACGGCCATCGTCGACCCAGGCGCCGAGCTTGACGGGTCTGTCAGTGTCGGCGCCTATACGCTGATCGGTCCCCATGTCCAGGTTGGTGCCGGGACGGTTATTGGCGCGCATTGTGTGATCGAGGGTCGCACCCGTATCGGACGTGAAAACCGCATTTTCCAGTTCAATTCACTTGGTGCCATTCCCCAGGACAAGAAGTACCAGGGGGAGCCCTGTCGTTTGTCGATTGGGGATCGCAACACGATTCGCGAGTTTTGTACGTTCAACATCGGATCACCAGGTGATCTGGGTGTGACAACGATCGGTGATGACAACTGGATCATGGCGTACACCCATGTGGCGCATGATTGCAAGATCGATAACCACACAACGCTGGCCAACAACACTACACTGGGGGGGCACGTCCATTTGGGGCCGTGGGTGACGATTGGCGGGCTCACCGGCATTCATCAGTTTGTCAAGATCGGTGCGCATGCCATGGTCGGCTTTGCCAGCGCTGTGTCGCAGGATGTCCCCCCGTACATGCTCGTGGACGGCAATCCACTCTCGGTGCGGGGTGTCAACAGCGTTGGCCTGCGTCGCCGCGATTTCTCGGCTGGACGCATTGCGGTAGTCAAGGCCATGCACAAAGCTCTGTACAGAGAAGACCTGACGCTGCAACTGGCGCGCGAGCGCATTGCAGACTTGTCCAAGAAGCATCCCGAATCTTTGGCAGATGTCCGACTGATGCTCACTTTCCTGGAGCAGTCGTCGCCTCAGCGCGGAATCGTGCGCTGACATGAAGTTCGGCATGGTCGCCGGCGAAACCTCGGGTGACTTGCTGGCAGCCCTTCTGTTGGACGGCATGCATGAACGCTGGCCGACCCTGAGTGCGGTCGGTATTGGTGGACCGCACATGGCCAGTCGCGGATTTGAGGCATGGTGGCCACACCATAAGCTGGCTGTACATGGTTATGGCTGGGAGGTGCTGCGACGCTACCGCGAGATCCTCGGCATTAGGGAGCAACTGAAGGCGCGCCTGCTGCAACAAGGCATGGACTTATTCGTCGGTGTTGACGCACCGGATTTCAACCTTGATCTGGAAGCCACCCTGAAGGGTAGGGGAATCAAGACGGCGCATTTTGTTTCACCGTCGGTGTGGGCCTGGCGCCCTGAGCGGATCGAAAAGATACGCCGCAGCGTGGACCATGTGCTGTGCATCTTTCCATTTGAACCTGCATTGCTGGCGCAGCACGGGATTGCCGCCACCTATGTAGGTCACCCGCTTGCCAATGTGATCCCGATCGAACCTGATCGCGCAGCGGCGCGCCTGGCACTGGGGCTGACCGAGGGGGAGCAGCCGGTGGTGGCCATTCTCCCTGGCAGTCGCCAGTCGGAAATCAGCCACCTGGCAGGTCGGTTTTTTCAGGCTGCAGTGCGACTACAACAGCAGCGTCCAGCCATTCAATTTGTCGTTCCGGCGGCACCTGGTCTGAAAGTGGAAATTGAGCGGGTGGCGCATGACCGTGGGTTGACGCGCAACCTGAAAATCATTGAAGGTCAGTCCCACACTGTATTGGCGGCCTGCGACGTTACCCTTATCGCCAGCGGCACGGCAACGCTGGAGGCAGCACTGTTCAAGCGTCCGATGGTGATCGCCTACCATATGGCGTGGTGGTCATGGCAGATCATGCGGCGTAAGAGACTGCAACCTTGGGTGGGCTTGCCCAACATCCTTTGTGAGGATTTTGTCGTGCCGGAGTTATTGCAGGAGGTGGCCACGCCACAGGCGCTGTCTGAGGCGGTGCTTGCCTGGCTTGATGCGCCCCATGAGGTTGTCAAACTGCAGCAACGGTTTTTGCACTTGCATCATCAACTCCAGCGCAACACCCCTGCACTGGCCACTCATGCGATCGAACAAGTACTTCAAAGCTGAACAAGCCTCCCTGAATTGGGATATTCCCGGTCTCGTGGCAGGCGTTGATGAGGCAGGGCGAGGTCCGCTGGCAGGTCCCGTGGTGGCTGCCGCCGTGATTCTGGACGATTGTCAACCGATCAAGGGATTGGCAGATTCCAAGACACTGACCTCCTTGCGTCGAGAAAAGCTGTTTGATGAAATTCGCGCCAAGGCGCTATGTTGTTCCATCGCCCAGGCCAGCGTGGAGGAAATCGAACAACTCAACATCCTGCAGGCAACGCTGTTGGCGATGCGCCGCGCCGTCGATGGTTTGCGTCTCAAGCCGGTCAAAGTATTGGTCGACGGCAATCGGCTGCCGCTGCTGGACGTTTTGGCGGAGGCGATTGTCAAAGGCGACAGTCTGGTGCCCTCGATATCCGCAGCGTCCATCCTGGCGAAAGTACAGAGGGATCGTTGGTGTGTCGAGTACGACTTGCAGTTCCCTCAATATGGCTTTGCAAGACACAAAGGCTATGGCACGGCCGAGCATCTGGAGGCTCTGCGTCTGCACGGAGTCTGTCCGCAGCATCGCAAGACCTTCCGACCAGTGGCTGAGGCAATGAGATGAGTTCGTCGCGGTTTCAACTCATCAGCTCGCGTGACAACGCGCTTCTGAAAGACTTGCGGCGCTTGTCTCGGGACAGTACCGCCTACCGCAAGCAGGGCAGATTCTGGGTTGAGGGCGAACACTTGTGCGGTGCCGCCCTCGCGCGCGGCGTCAAACCGGTGGTGGCTATTTTTTCCGAATCCTTCTGGCCTGCCGCACCGAAAGCATGGGCCCAGGCAGCCATCAAGAATATTGTCGTGGCAGACGCACTTTTCGCCGACATTGGCGTTCTTGATTCGCCAGCCGGCGTTGGTTTCTTGTTTGAATTGCCGGCGCCCGGGATTTTGCAGCCAAAAGTCGCATCCGTGATCCTTGATCGGGTGCAGGATGCCGGTAATGTTGGATCCATTTTGCGCAGTGCCTCGGCCTTTGGTTTCACGCAAGTCATCGCCCTCAAAGGGACTGCAGCACTGTGGAGTCCGAAGGTCCTGCGTGCCGGCATGGGTGCCCACTGGGGTTTGCAACTTATGGAAGGGGTGGAACCTGCTCAGGTGTCGGAGTTGACAGTGCCCGTTGTTGTCACCAGTTCACATCAGGGTGAGTACCTTCATCAAGCACTGCATGACAAGGCTTTGCCCACGCCATGTGCCTGGGCGCTGGGGCATGAAGGGCAGGGTGTCGGTGTTGAAATAGAAGCGATGGCAAGTTTGAAGATTCGCATTGCCCAACCCGGCGGCGAGGAGTCGCTCAACGTCGCCGCAGCGGCAGCCATTTGCCTGCATGCAAGTGCGAGCCGGTGACTGCCTTCCTACAAGGGGTGTCGGCTATAATGGGTCGCTTCACCGCACCCTGTACGCCCAGAGCCTTCTCGAGCCAAATCCCTCAATATTGCAAGCCAAGAGTCAGCGCTTGAGCACGTTTGGGCGTACCCGAAAACCCATCCGGAGAACCCAGTGCTTTTGTCTTTACAGGGAAACCATCCCCCCGCCATTCTGGCGCTAGCAGACGGCACGGTGTTTGTCGGAAATTCCATAGGAGCCGCTGGCTCCACGGTTGGCGAGGTCGTGTTCAACACCGCCATGACCGGCTATCAGGAAATTCTGACCGACCCGAGTTACTG
>CAZZLB010000033.1:0-14025 GCA_964654655.1 uncultured Rhodoferax sp.
ATTCATGCCATCACTCTCCTGTTTCAATTCAATCTGTGTTCGACACTGTGCTTCCCCTGGACGCGCGACCCTTGAAGCTGACAATTGGCGCCAGTCGCGCGTCTCTCAACTCGTCCAGCGTAAATCCCAAGGCCCGCATCGGTGCCGGCGACCTTTTCTTGCTCACTCTCTGACCAGGCTTGACGCTTGGCGCATCGGTCCAGACGATTTGCCAACCGGGCGCAGCCTGCTTCCCGTCCGCGTCTCGCCGACGCTCCAGCCTGCCCTGAAATTTCTTTCGACTGGCGCTGACCTGACCATCCGCGATCACAGTGCCCACCGGCTCCTTCAGCGTCACGTCAATCACTTGACCCGCGAAACGTTCAAAATCCCTCTCGCCACGCAATGGCCGGTCAATTCCAGGTGAAGAGACCTCCAGACGCCTGAAGTCAATCCCCTCGACTTCCAGCGCGTACAGCAACTGGCGCGTAACCTTCTCGCAGTCCTCCACTGTCACAAACTGCTCAGGACCCTGGGCCACTGCATCAGCGGCGGTCGCGCCATCCCAATGCAGATCAATCGTGACACGCAGCAAACCAGCGGCGGAACGCTGAATTTCAACGAGTTCGTAGCCCAGACCGGCTACCGTTTGTTCAACAACTTCTTTCAGTGCCACTTTTGTAAGGGTGCAAGCAAAAACAATCGACCAAAAAAAACGGGCGGTAGATACCCGCCCGTTTGGTCGTGAAACTGGATTGTATCTTAAAACGTCGTAAATACCATGATTTTCAAGGCAATTTTACGGCAATGTTCCGGCTTTGACCAGAATCATCTGGTCGGGCTTGAGATACTTCCGGATCGCAGCGTTGACCTGCTCCTGGGTCAGCGCGTTGACTCGCACGGGGAAGTCGTCCAGCCAGTCCGGGCCGTAACCTCGATTGACTGCTGCCATCAGGGCGCCGGCCATGCCGTCGCTGGTTGCCAGGTCCACCTTGAATGCGCCTATCAAGCTGCTCTTTCGTGCCTCGACCTCAGCGGCAGTCACGCCGCGCTCGTACCACAGCGCAAGCTGCCGGCGGATCGATGCAATGCCCTGCTCGAGCATGGCGGGTGCAAAGGACGCCGTGATCCTCCAGTCTCCCGCGTGAATCATGTCGTTGCCCAATCTGGCGCCTACGTCGTAGGTCAAGCCTTCCTTGTCACGCACATTGGCCATCAAACGACCGGTAAAGCCGCTGCCCAGAATGGCAGTACCAAGGCGCAATGTCTGGTAATCCGGATCACTGTATTGCAAGCCACTGGATTGTCCGAGGATGACTGAAACGCTGGTCTTCTCTGCCATCGCCACGTCCAGATTCTGCGGCACCTTGCTGGAATCGATAGCGGACGCGCGCGCGGCCCTTTTGCCGCCTTGCCAACCGGCAAACGCCTTGCCGACTTCGACCTGGAACCGATCCAGATCGAGATCGCCCACCATAACAAGCGTCATCTGCTCCGCGCCGTAATAGTCCCTGTGAAAGGCATGCACGTCCTCGATCCTGGCTGACTCAATGGCGGCCAGCAAATCCTCGGGTGCGGGCTGCCGATTTGGGTGACCGACCGGATACACAGCGCGGGAAAAGGCGTCACCCGCCCGGAAATCGGTGTTCTCCAGACTGCGCCTGACACTTGCCGCAAACTGCTTCTTCGCCTTGGCAAACTCCTCGGTCGAGAAGGCGGGTATACGCAGTTGCTCGGCAATCAGGCCGACCAGCAGCGGTACATCCTTGCTCAGAGACTTGGCACTGACCTCCAGGAAATCGGTGCCCACCCGGAACTGGATGCTGGCGCCTACCGCTTCAAGTTTCTCTGCGATTGCAAACTTGTCCTGCTTGCGGGTTCCCTGGTCCAGCAGCATGCCCGTTATCGTAGGAATACTCGGGTTTCCAGTGGCGCCAGCGGCCTTGCCCGCAGTCAGGGAAGCGCGCAAGGAAACAACATTCTTTACCCCTGTCGGATACGCAATGACGTCAATGCCGGCAATCTTCACTCGTTTTGCCTTTGGGGCTATCCTGGTGCCTGTCTCCCCAACCGGACCTCCGCCCGCCGACGCCGTTGCACTTGCAACGCTGCTACTCCCTGTCTCGTCCTGATCGCGGTAATAGTAAGGGCCGTCGATGCGAGATGCCTTTGACTTTCCGGCCCTTGCTTCACCAGGAATCGTTGGTACAAACCAGCCCGTGGTACTTTGATCCTCATTCAGGTAAAGCTTCGCAACCCGCTGTATGTCGGCCGTTGTGACCTTTTGCGTTGCCTCATCGAGCGAATAAAAGAGCGACCAGTCGCCAGCAGCAATGCACTCGTTCAGATTGCCTGCAATGGCAAAAGAGCCGTCGCGCTTGAACGCGGCATCGGCCAGGTTTTTCGCAATGGCCGCCTTGAGTTCAGTCTCTGAAACACCCTGCGCCTTGAGTTGTTCGATCTCCTGCAGGATCGCTTTTTCCACTTCATCATGTTTTGCCCCAGGGGCCAGAGGCGCAAAAATGATGTGCAGGGCCGGATCCGCGTTAAAGCCCACATCGGCTTCCACTTCGGTGGCCAGATTCTTGTCAGTAACGGCTTTGTAGAGGCGGCTGTTCTTTCCGTCGGTCAGGATGGCACTGAGTAGCGCAAGTGCGGCATAGTCGGCATGGGTCGCAGCCGGAATCTTGTGGGCGATGGCGAGTACACCGAGTTGTCCGGCACGCTTGACTGTGATGCGCCGCGGACCGGACTGCGCCGGCTCCTGTGTGTATAACGTCGGAATGGGTTTAGTGGAACGAGGGTAAACGCCGAAGGATTTCTTGACCAGTGCAAGCGCCTGACCTGGCTCAAAGTCGCCAATGATGGAAATCGTCGCATTGTTTGGCCAGTAGTAAGTGTCGTAAAACTCCCGCAGCTTCGCGATAGATACATTTTCAATATCGCTGCGATGCCCGATGGTGCTGTGGTGGTAGGGATGCGCGACAAAGGCAGCCTGATAGATTTCCTTGTACAAAGCCTGCAGGGGTGAATTCTCGCCACGCTCAAATTCATTTCGCACGACCGTCATCTCCGGTTGGCGATCTTCGTCGCGCAGCAGCAACCTGCGCATTCGATCGGCTTCCATATCCACCACGGCTGCGAGGTGTTCGCTACCTATGTTTTCGTAGTAATTGGTGCGGTCCAGCCAAGTCGTGGCGTTGTATCGGGCACCTGTGCGTTCAAGCAATTGATCAACGTTATTTCCCTTGCTGCGGTCACGCTCGGATGTGCCCTTGAACATCAGGTGTTCCAGAATGTGGGTGGCTCCGGTACTGCCGGTGACCTCGTTTTTTGAACCTACGCGGTAGGTCACCATGAAAGTCAAGGTCGGGCTGGAATGCTCTGGCAACAGCAGAACCTGCAAGCCGTTTGAATCGAGCCTGTACTCATCGATGCTGTTGACGGACTTTACATGGCTGAAGCCCTCCACAGCGACAGGACTGGCGTGCAGACCCAGCGCGGCAAGCAACAATCCAATGAGCGCAAGACAAGCTTTCATAAATTCACCACGAAGACAAAACGCGACCTTAGCATACCGCCGCACTGCTGTGCGCCGAACCTGGCATGTCCCGGCGACGCATGCGACAATTCCGCACCGGCGTCGTGAAGCGAGTGCCGATCTGGCTGTCAATGGAAGAGGAAGATATGGGATTTCTGAGTGGAAAGAGGTTGCTGATCACCGGCGTGTTGTCCAAACGTTCCATCGCGTACGGCATTGCGCAGGCTTGCCACCAACAGGGTGCGGAACTGGCTTTCAGCTATGTGGGCGAGCGCTTCAAGGAACGGATCACGGAGTTTGCTGCGGATTTCGGCTCGGATCTGGTGTTTGATTGCGATGTTGCCGAAGACGCACAGATAGAGAGACTGTTTGGCGACCTGGCCGTGCATTGGCCACGTTTTGATGGTTTTGTGCATAGCATTGGTTATGCGCCGCGGGAGGCCATTGCCGGCAATTTTCTGGACGGCTTGAGCCGCGAAAACTTCCGCATCGCACACGACATCAGCGCGTACAGTTTTCCGGCCATGGCCAAAGCCGCTCTGCCCTATCTCAATGACAAGGCTTCCTTGCTCACGCTGACTTATCTGGGCGGCGTGCGCGTAGTGCCGAGCTACAACACCATGGGTCTGGCCAAAGCGTCGCTGGAGTCTTCGGTGCGTTATCTGGCCGATGCCGTCGGACCGCAGGGAATTCGTGTGAACGGATTGAGCGCTGGCGCCATCAAGACGCTGGCTGCCAGCGGCATCAAGGACTTTGGACGTCTGTTGTCCATTTCAGCCAACGCATCTCCGCTGCGACGCAACGTAACGATCGAAGAAGTAGGCAATGTAGCGGCATTCCTGCTCAGTGATCTGGCCTCCGGGATGACCGGACAGATTTCCTATGTTGACTGCGGCGTCAGCCAGACGGCAGTCGCTGTCGTGGAGACACCGGTGGGCTGACAGGACTTTTGCCATGAGCTACGTAATGACGCAATCGGCGTAGTAGTGGCGGCGTCCGTCCTGGTCTTCTTCTTCGACCAATCCGTGAATGTCAGTCTCGAAGCCTGGGCAGCGCTCGTTGAACTCGCGTGAAAACTTCAGGTAGTCAACAATCTTCCGGTTGAAGACTTCACCGGGTATCAGCAGCGGAATGCCAGGTGGATAAGGAGTCACCAATCCCACTGTGATACGCCCTTCCAGATCGTCAATCTCGACACGTTCGGTCTTGCGCAGCGCAATGTGGGCGTACGCGTCGCTCGGCTTCATGGCTGGCGTCAGATCACTCAGGTACATGTCGGTTGTCAAGCGGGCAATATCGTATTTGGCGTAGAGCTGGTGGATATGCTGGCACAAGTCGGCCAAGCCCATGTTTTCGTATTTGGGATATTTTTGACAGAACTCCGGAAGAATCCGCCACATCGGCTGATTCTTGGCGTAATCGTCCTTGAACTGTTGCAACGCAGTCAACATGCTGTTCCAGCGACCTTTGGTGATACCAATGGTAAACATGATGAAGAAACTGTAGAGCCCGGTTTTTTCAACCACCACGCCGTGCTCCGACAGGAACTTGGTCACAATACTGGCCGGAATTCCTGTCTTGGCAAACTTTCCACTCAAATCCATGCCTGGTGTCACGATGGTGGACTTGATCGGGTCGAGCATATTGAAGCCCGCTGCCATCTTGCCGAAACCGTGCCAGTTGACCCCTGCCCTGGCCTTGGCTGACTCGCCCTTGATGATCCAGTCGTCCGCTCGGCCGATGCCCTCGTCGACCAGCTTGTCAGGCCCCCATACCTTGAACCACCAGTCGTCGCCGTACTCTTCATCGACCTTGCGCATGGCACGGCGAAAGTCCAGCGCCTCGGCAATGCTCTCCTCGACCAGGGCGGTGCCACCGGGCGGCTCCATCATGGCTGCTGCAACGTCGCAGCTGGCAATGATGCTGTATTGCGGGCTGGTGCTGGTATGCATCAGGTAGGCCTCGTTGAAGAGGTGCTTGTCGAGCTTGACCGTCTGCGAATCCTGCACCAGAACGTGGCTGGCCTGACTGATTCCCGCCAGCAACTTGTGCAAGGACTGTGTTGCGTAAACCATCGCGTGCTTGGGACGTGCCCGGTTCTTTCCCATCGCGTGGTAGCTGCCATAAAAGGGATGAAACGCGGCATGCGGTAACCAGGCTTCGTCAAAGTGGATGTTCTCCACATAGCCGTCGAGCAGGCCCTTGACGGTCTCTGTGTTGTACAGTACTCCGTCGTACGTTGACTGCGTGAGCGTCAGAACGCGTGGCTTGATCTTCCCGACCGCGGCACCCTGCAGGTGCTGGAGAATGAGGGGATTCGTCCGGATCTTGTTCCTGATCGCCTCGGGTTCAAACTCGCTTCTGGGAATCGGCCCAATGATGCCGAAGTGATTGCGCGTTGGTTTCAGGAAAACCGGAATGGCGCCGGTCATGATGATGGCGTGAAGTATGGACTTGTGGCAGTTCCGGTCGACCACCACCACATCATTCGGAGCAACCGTGTGATGCCAGACCATCTTGTTGCTGGTGCTGGTGCCGTTGGTGACAAAAAAGCAGTGGTCGGCGTTAAAGATGCGCGCCGCATTGCGCTCGCTCTTGCCGATGGCTCCGTCATGGTCCAGCAACTGACCCAGTTCTTCAACGGCGTTGCAGACATCTGCACGCAGCATGTTTTCGCCGTAAAACTGGTGGTACATCTGCCCCACCGGACTTTTCAGAAAGGCCACACCACCGGAGTGGCCCGGACAATGCCACGAATAGGAACCATCTTCGGCGTAGTCCAGCAGGGCCTTGAAGAATGGCGGCTGTACGCCTTCGAGATAACTCCTGGCTTCGCGGATGATGTGGCGTGCCACAAATTCGGGTGTGTCCTCAAACATGTGAATAAAGCCGTGCAGCTCGCGCAGAATGTCGTTGGGAAGATGGCGCGAAGTCTTTGTTTCACCGTAGATGTAAATCGGCACATCAAGGTTCTTGCGCCGAACCTCTTCGATGAAATGGCGCAGATTCAGAACCGCCGGATCGAGATCCGGTCCGGGCGTAAATTCCTCATCATCTATCGACAAAATGAATGCGCTGGCGCGGCTTTGCTGCTGCGCAAACTGGCTAAGGTCTCCGTAGCTGGTCACTCCCAGCACCTCGAAACCTTCAGACTCAATCGCCTGGGCCAGCGCTCGAATACCCAGTCCGGAGGTGTTTTCGGAACGAAAGTCTTCATCGATGATGACGATGGGAAAACGAAACTTCATTGAAATCTCCGGGGAGGCTCACAAAAATGCAGAAACAGGCGCGAAGTGTAAGGACTAAATCAAGCGCTTCCGCCAGCCACGATAGCTTTCGACGCGAATTGTTGTGATACATACACAAGTGAGGTCAGCGAGACACGCGTCTCAATTCCTGCGGAACGGCTGCCATGGTGCATGTCGTTGAAGCTTTTGAACTGTCTAATTGGCATGATGCCCAATGTGGATAGGTGGCACTGGCGGCCTGAAGATTGTTGCTGGACTGCAACACAATCAGTGGCCAACGCTATAACAATGTGAGCGGCGATTGACAGCAGCACGTGGTCGGCGTCAATATCGGGCTGTCTAAATATGTGGAGTGCACCTGTACAGTACAAATGGTTATGTTGAGCAGTCTGGAAGTCATCGAAACATCAGGCATCTCTCGCGCTACATTGCACAATTACGTAGCCCTTGGTTTGTTGCCAAAGCCGATAATCCGAAATCCGGATGACAATTCCAACACGCGCGCCAGACAATTAGGCTATTTCCCACCAGACGCCATTGACCGTATAGAACGCATCAAACTTATGAAAAAAGAAGGACTCACCATGGCTGACATCTTCCGTCATATGTCACGAGAAGGGTTTGACGGTTCGTCAACGCAAACTACTGCAACGCCCCGGTATGAACGAGAACGAGACAATCGCTCCACAGACGCGGTGGTGTCTCGATCAGCAGCGGCTCCGATGGCTGAGACCGGCCCTTTGCGCCTCACCATCGACAAGTTGCCCTATCCGGCATACATGCTGAACTACAACCTGGAACTGGCTTGGTACAACGAAGAAGCCAGGGTGTCCCTGCTCGGCGATTTTGACCGTCTACCTGCCGACACCAAGGAACGGTATGTTCTGGATTTCTTTTCCCGCGGTGTCTACGGCAAGAGCGTCGAAAATTTCGAGGCCTTTAGACAGTTGCACAAGCAGATGGGGCGTGAACGTTCGCCAGAGACCATGCATGCCGGATCTCGCGAGTCGGACAAAGCCGGCCGTTCCGTAACGGAGTGGCCACTCAACCTGCGTTCACCTGACGGTGAAAACGAGCACTATCGTGTCTACGCTTCCTACTTCCGGGAAGGCATTCTGGTGGTCTTTACCGACGATACGGATGCCCACCATGGTCTGCTGGGGCTACTGGAAAGACGCGATGACGTGATTCGCAATTTGCTCAAAAAGCGTTTGCCAGTCCTCACGGATGTTGCAGTCATTGTCGCGGATTTGCAGAATTCCGTGCGGATTTGCTCAGAACTTCCTCCGGAAGAGTACTTTGAGCTGATCAACCAGATTTGGGCCACGATGGAGCCCATTTTCCGTAGTTACTACGGCACCCACGGCAAGCACGTCGGCGATGGATTGGTGTACTACTTTTTCCCGCAGCCTGACAGCAATTACATCTATAACGCCTTGCGTTGCGCCAACCAAATTCGGGAAGCGATGCGCAAGATCAGCAAGGAATGGCAATTGCGGAAGAACTGGGTAAACGATCTGTACCTGAATACCGGCATTAACGAGGGGCAGGAGTGGTTAGGGATATTTCACATTGAAACCAAAGTTGAGTTCACGGTCTTGGGAGACACGATCAACCACGCTGCCAGATTGTCCGATATAGCGCGTCACGGCTCGTTGTGGGCAACCAAGAATTTGATGGGCAAGTTGACTCCAGACGAACGAAAGACCGTGCGCTTTGGAGTAAAACGGCAGAACCGGGACGATCATGAGGTGTTCGTCCCTGCTTCATATTCGCGGGTGTCTGAACTGGTCGATTTGAATTCGCCGCGCCATGAAAAATTGCGCGACATTGCAGCGCTCGCAGTCACCGAAATTGTCGAGATAGCCTGACCGATGTTGCCGGGCAGCCCTGCGCTGCTGTCCTCGCACTCCCCGCCACGCGCTACGCTCCTGACTTGCTTACCTCAGGCAGCGCCACTTGTTGGTTTGTGCTGAACTGGTAATCCTTGAAGATATGCTCCGCGCTCAAAGTCTGATAGCTGCCGTCTTCCAACCGCCGCGTCGTGTCTTTAAGGCGGTACGTTGTCTGACCGCAAGTCCAGCAGTTGAAGTTGCGCATATGGGTGCATAGGCACGTTTTGTCCATCACTGAGAGTGTCTTGAGATCAGGATGCAGCGCCACTTCACGGTTGTAGGCGCTGATATAGGCACAGCTGCCGTTACCGTCCAGCAAATACCCGTAGGCCTCACAGTTGGGACGAGTGCCAGCACCAATGGCCGGAGTGTTGCGCAGCATGCGCATCGGATAACCGGTGGGTGAGACCGTGTTGACGATGATGTCTTCTTCGCTTGCCTTGAAATATTCCTGTTTCACTTTTTTCGGTAGCCCGCATTCATCGGCTACCGTAAACCGGGTCGCGACCTGCACGGCTGCAGAACCGGTTTCCAGAAAAGATACCGCATCGCTGCCTGTAAAAATGCCGCCGGCAGCAATCACGGGGACGGAAAGCTGTTCTGCCTGCAGGTACGCCAATACCTCTGCGATGATGGTCGCGAGATCGTATTGAGCCCAGTCGGCACCAAATCCAAGGTGTCCACCGGCCAGAGGACCTTCCACAACCACGTAGTCGGGAAGGCGGTCCAGTCTGGCGTTCTTGCGCAGGAACAACTGTAGTGCACGAACTGACGACACGATGATGCCGAGCTTGGCGTCCCGAAACCGGGGATGATCGGCGATCAGTCCAAAAGAGCCCAGATGCAAGCCGGCACTGAGGGTGATTCCGTCGATTCCGGCATCCAGCGCCGATGCCATGCGCACCTGCAAGGTTTCGCGTGGTGCATTCATCGTCAACTTTTCCATGCAATTGACAAAGATGAGGCCCTCGCCTTTCTTCGCCTGCATGGTGGACTCGACGTGCCGACGGGTTGCTTCGGCCAGGGCACCCAAGTCAAACTTGATAATCGATTTGTCGGAATTGTTGATGTTGTGCTTGTAAAGCTGCAACTTGTTCTTGACAAACTTGGTGTCAAAGCGCCGGTCCGACACGTCGGTCACCATGGCGTCCGAGATGTGGCCGATGCCGCCCAAGCGCGCCGCCTCAAGCGCCAGTTCTGCAGTTGAAATATCAACGCCCATACCGCCAATCATGATTGGCACGAACTCTTTTTTTCCGAATTTCAGGCGGAAGTCATCAACGCGTTTCATTCAATTCCTTGGGCCCAGTGGCAGACCTGGCTACCGTCTTGACTGATTGCCCAAGCAAGCCCAGGGAGAAAATATTCGCGCGCCGGTGAGCCCGCGAACGCAGAATTCTACCCTCCCGATCTTTTTTGTTGCGTTGCCCAAGAAAGCGCGTTAGCGACAGCCATATTGCTCTCCATAAAGTAAATTGCTCCAGCTGCGTGTTAGATTTCCATCTGTCGCGCCAACCGGCAACTTCATTAAACAGCATTGTCATAGGCACATTTTCAAAATGGCTACTACATCCAGATTCCCCAACCAGGCGCTCAAGGGCGTACGCGTGCTTAGTTTGAGCCTCAATCTGCCGGGTCCGGCGGCCCTGATGCGGTGTCAGCAGATGGGGGCCAAGTGCGTCAAACTTGAACCACCCGCACCTGCTGGAGCACCACCGGGTGCTTCGGGCGATCCCATGGGTCTTTACAACCGCACCGCCTTCGACACCTTGCATCGTGGTGTTCGATTGATGGTGGCAGACCTGAAAACCGACAAAGGACAACGAGCCCTGCATCGCGAGTTGGCCAAAGCCGATATTCTGCTGACCTCGTTTCGCCCTTCAGCTCTTAAAAAGCTTGGTCTGGACTGGAAAGTACTGCATAAACAATACCCCAGGCTGTCCCAGGTGGCCATCGTTGGTGCACCCGGTTCCCGCGCCGAGGAGCCCGGTCACGATCTGACTTATCTGGCTGAGAACGATCTTGTCAACAGTCTTGAGTTGCCCCCTACCCTGTATGCCGATATGGGCGGTTCACTGATGGCGTCAGAGGCCGTGTTGCAGGCAGTGCTTTTGCAAAGACGCGGAAAGAGTTGTTACCTCGAAGTGGCACTATCGTCAGCGGCTGCGTATCTGGCCTTGCCACGTAACTGGGGTCTGACTCAAGCCGGCGCGGCGGTAGGTGGTGGCCACGCCGGCTACCGTGTCTATGCGTGCAAGGACGGACGGGTGGCGGTCGCTGCGCTTGAACCTCACTTTGCCAGAAGTCTGTGTGCGGCGGCCCAGATTCACTACGCAAACATCTTGACGATGCTGTCTGCACCCACCCGTGAAGCCATTGCCACTTACTTTCAAGGCATGACATGCAAGGCGCTTGACGCGCTGGCACGGGAAAAGGACATTCCGCTGCTCACGCTGCCTGCGTGACGAGCTTTCGTCCTGATCAGACAGGAATCAGCAGTACGACGGCACGTGCTTCGATGGCCTGACCCAGGCCGACAGGCCCCATCTTCTCGGCTGTCTTGGCTTTGACATTCACCTGATTGACCGATACTCCCAGGGCTGCTGCAATCCGCGCACACATGGCAGCCCGGTAGGGCATCAGTTTTGGCGCCTGGGCAATCACTGTGCTGTCAACATTGCCGATCTGAAAGCCGCCCTCCCTGACCAGGCGCGCTGCCTCAACCAGCAAATCCATGGAGTCCGCGCCCCGGTAGCGCTCGTCACTGTCCGGAAAATGCTGGCCGATGTCGCCCAGCGCCGCAGCGCCCAGCAGTGCATCAGTGATGGCATGCAGCAGCACATCGGCATCGGAGTGACCAAGCAGCCCCAGATGAAAATCGATCACTATCCCTCCAATGATGAGCTCGCGCCCCGCCACCAGCGCGTGCAAGTCCCAACCTTCGCCAATTCTGAAACTCATGTCAGTTCCCCTTCGCGCTGCTTGACGGCGCCCAGCCCGCAACATCGCTACCAGCCAAGCGTGCCTGCAGCAGCGCCTGTGCCAGCGCGAAATCCTCAGGATAAGTCACCTTGAAATTCTGTGCGCTGCCGCTCACCAACAAAGGCTGCAGCCCCAAACCTTCTATGGCGCTCGACTCATCTGTCACTTCCATGCCGGCCTGAGCAAGTGCCCGCCTGAGCAAGTCGATGCGAAACATCTGCGGTGTCTGCGCCAGCCATTTGTCACTGCGCTGAAGGGTTGAATACACCCGTCCATCGCGTGCACACTTGAGCGTGTCGGCCAATCGGTGAGCCAGCAAACCACCCACCAAATCGGCTTCGCAGGCTTCGATCAGATCCTGAATCTGTGCTGGCGTGATCAAGCAGCGCGCAGCGTCGTGTACCAGCACCCAGTCGTCGCCTGAAGCGCCGTGCTGCCGCAGAAAATCAAGACCGTTCGCCACACTCTGAGCCCTTGTCTGCCCGCCGCAGTCCGCGACCCGCCAGGCTCCCCGGTGCGAAGAAAAGAAAGCGTCACCGGCCGCGACGACCACCACGATTCCGTCAACTCGACTGACGGCAGCAAAGGCCGCCAGCGCGTGCATCACCATCGGTTTGCCAGCGATTTCGTGATACTGCTTTGGGCTGTCCATGCCGGCACGCGAGCCGGTACCCGCACAAGGAATCAGGGCCCAACAGCGCGCCGATGACGCTGCATCGAGCGGTGAGTTCTTTGGTGTGTCAGACATGGGTGTGTCCCATTCTAAAATAAGCCGTTCATGGATTTACCCAAGCTTCTCCCCGGCAAGCGTTTCACTTTACCCAGACCCACCGGATCCGCCGACGCGCTTTTGCTGGCGCAGTTGGCCTTGCGCGAGCGAGGCAGCGGACAATTGACCGCCATCGTCACTGCGGACTCGGCAGATGCGCAGCGCCTGATCGATGAAGTCGGATTCTTCGCTCCTGAACTGCGCTGTGTTTTGTTCCCGGACTGGGAGACCTTGCCATACGACACCTTTTCTCCGCACCAGGACCTGATCAGCGAACGCCTGGCCACACTTTGGCGTATCAATCAACACGACGACACGACAGGCGCAGACCTTGTCATCGTGCCGGCAAGCACTGTGCTTTACCGATTGGCACCGCCGGCCTTTCTGGCAGCCTATACCTTTCACTTCAAGGTCAAGCAAAAGCTCGATGAGGCCAGCTTCAAGGCTCAATTGGCCATGGCTGGCTACAGCCACGTCAGTCAAGTGGTCAGTCCTGGCGAGTATGCGGTGCGAGGCAGCCTGATCGACCTTTTCCCGATGGGCTCGCCGGTTCCCTATCGGGTCGACCTGTTTGACGACGAAATCGACAGCATCCGTACCTTTGATCCGGACAGTCAGCGCAGTCTCTACCCGGTGCCGGAAGTCCGTCTGCTGCCGGGCCGGGAATTCCCTATGGATGATGCGGCGCGAGCCCGCTTTCGCGGTCGCTGGCGTGAACTCCTTGAGGGCGATCCAACCAAGAGCCGGATCTACAAGGACATTGGCAACGGTGTCGCCACTGCCGGCATAGAGTACTACCTGCCACTGTTTTTTGAGGAAACTGCAACCGTTTTTGACTATCTTGGCGCCGCTGCAACGGTGGTGCTTCATGGCGAACTGGAGCAGGTCTTTCAACATTTCTGGCAGGACGCGCGCGAACGCTATCGGCTGGTGCAAGGCGACCCAGAGCGTCCAGTCCTCCCCCCGGAAGCCTTGTTTCTCAGTGCGGAACAGTTTTACACCCGTGTCAACCAGCACCTGCAATTGGCCTTGCGACCGACAGGTGCAGGCCTCGCCGACGATCCGCTGTTTCGTCCATTGACCCAACTGACAGCAGTGCGCGGCGCAGACGAGCCACTGGCACGTTTGAAAGCGCACATTCACGAGACACCGCATCGGGTGCTGGTACTTGCTGAAAGCGAGGGTCGAAAGACGAGCTTGCTGGACTTCTTGCATGCCAGTGGCCTCACCCCACCCTCCTTCACCAGCCTGGCTGAGTTTGAGCTTGCCCAGGAGCCCTTGGGCATTACGACCTCTTTGCTGCACACCGGTTTTTCCTGGCTAGAAGCTGGCATCGACTTTGTCACGGAAACAGAGTTGTTTGCTTCCGGCCCCACGGCCCGAAGGCGCAAGAAGCAGGAGCAGGTCAGTGACGTCGAGGCATTGATCAAGGACCTGAGCGAGCTCAATGTCGGGGACCCGGTGGTCCATTCAGCGCACGGCATTGGCCGCTATCGTGGTCTGATCAACCTGGATCTGGGCCTGTCACCAACCACTGGCGAATCAGAGGTCCAGGAATTTCTGCACCTGGAATATGCCGACCAGGCCACGCTCTATGTGCCAGTCAGTCAG
>CAZZLB010000034.1:0-13908 GCA_964654655.1 uncultured Rhodoferax sp.
TCGATATCTCCCCTCGGACTGCTGGGTCAGACGATATAACCGGTTTCCTTGTCCGTGGCACGTTCGACGGAGTTTAGTTGAGCACGAGATCCTGCTTCGCTGCTGGTGATGATGTCGAATTCTTTCCAGCAGCGTTTCAGATAATAGAGCTTGCCTGGAGTTGGCAACGGGTTTTGGGAGGAGGGTTGTGTTGTCATCACCATGAGACTTCAACCAACCGCCAGGGTTCTTCGTCGAGGTTGTGCATGAACCGGTTGCAGAACCACCAGCCGATATTTCCATTGGTATCGAGAACCTTGACACCTATGCAGTCAGTCAGCAGTCGTCTCTCCAACATAAGAAACATATCTGTTCCTGTTTCATAGGAGGTGGTGCACTGATGTAATGGTGTATACTTCTCTCTGGCAGTGTATATGTTGTTCCAGATATCGTCCCAGTTCTTTCCGCTATAGAACACAGGATCATCCATCCAGAGTTTGACTTGGTTGTAGAACGTATTGTCTCTCTTGTGATGCCACTGGAACACAAAATACTTGCCCGGTTTCGGAACGTTCCACCCGTCAAGAACCGCAGCACTGTCGTTCTCTTCACTCATTACTTTCACTTCTCCTTTCGTTGTCTGCTGCCAGAATGAGCTCATATCCAGTTTTATCTTCACGGTTTGAAACCATCATGCGATAATCACATGTCCACGTTCCGATCATACCGTTCGGTGCTAGGAACTTGTAGTGTGCAAGTATAATTCCATACTCAACCGACAACAGAACCATAGGATCTATGTTGTAACGAAATATCCCCACTTCCCTCGTGCCAGCGCTGGAGTATAACTCTCCCGGATAGCTTCTTGGAACCTTGGGATCGAATGTGCCACAGACAATGCACAGCTTTCCGATAAGTCTCTCATCACGTTCTTTTTGACGATCGATTACAACGTGCAAGTCATACGCATTCATTGGCCAACTTCTCCTTCCTCCACTGCCACAAGTTCATATCCTGTGCTGTCCATGCGGTTGCAGATCATCATTGTGAGGTCGAGTGCCCAAAACCCAACGCAACCATCTCTCGTCAGGAGCTTGTAGCGTATAGTTTTATTCCGTTGCTTTGAGCCCAACAAGACCACTGGTTCGGTGTTGTATTCGAACCCACCTATTTTCTCTCCATCTGCGTTTTGTAATATTCCACGGCCAACCCAAGCTATGCCGGTGTTTTCATCAGTGAAGGTGCTGTGGACGTAGCAGATCTTTCCAATCAACTGACTTACGTCTTGTTTGTAATATGTCATTGTTGGCAACTGTCTATTGGGATAACTGCATAACCAGCGGGAATTCCCTGCATAAAGTTTTCGATGTGAGAGATCGCCACGCACCACCAACCGACAAATCCACCTCCCGTCAAAACCTGGAAATAATGAAGGCCTTCATTATCATCAATGTCATAGCTTAGAAGCACCACGGTTCATTCCAGGCAATTGTACAACAAGCAGAATTCCACGGATTCAGTACGTCTCTACGTGTGGCATAGAGCCGGACTTTCTCCATAACGGTAGAATAACCCGTCTTGATCGTGTAAAGCTTCCCGACCTCATACGATGTTGGAACTGCCATCTTACTTTGGCTCCTTTTCCTCGTCAAACCAGAACGTAATGTGCTGATCGTCGTTTCGAACATAGCTCTTGTGGATGTAGAACCAACCAAGGTAACCGTCTTCCGTCAAAACCTTGCAGCTAAGGCCGCTTGCAGGATTGTTATCTACCTCAAGTAACACAAAAACAGTTTCGTTGAACCTAGGCTTGGCTCCTACAATCTGGATAACTGCCTCTGGCTTTCCCACCGGCCAACTGAGCGACTTGTCAAAGAGAGCGATCGTGTTCATTGATGGAAGACGGCTCCGGAGTATGTATCTCTTCCCCAGAACAAGTGTTTTTGGGTTCATGGCTGTGTTGCTCGAACTAGTTCATATCCGACCTTGCGACGCTTTCCAGTGCCGTGGTCATATTCGATGTGTGCCTTGTGGGTATCTGACCGGCACCACCACCCAACCTGTCCACCTGTTGTGAGCAGCTTGAAGCTTGTGCCGATATGACTTCCACTGGTTGTCTTGAACTCAGCAATATCCAACAGGATTACTGGTTCGATGTTATACTGAATCTCTCCGACGGGACGAAAGCTTGCAATGGTGGCCTTCCAACTTGGATCAGTGAAAAGGCTAACAGTCTTAGCCTTTGCATTGTTATAAGCTACAACGAAGTAAAGCTTCCCAACCGGAAGTGTTTTTTCGGTTGTTTCTATCATCATCCCTTTACCTCGACAAAACGAGTCCTAGAAGCTGCAAAAGAGTAACTGCCTAGCCACCACCATCCAACTTCACCCTTTGAAGTAAGCAGTTTGTATGATCTCCCATATGGGCTATCCTTGATGTCTAGGAGCATCATAGCATCCTGGCCGTATGTAAAACAAACACGCTGCATATCAGGAGCGATCCCACCATCCGGTTCGTGATCCAGACACCCCGTGCAATTATAGCCAGTGTGGAGTGTGTAAAGCTTACCGATTGTGGGATTAGGAAGGGTTTTGGGACGGGTGGACATTATGTCTCATTCCTTACTTCTTCGAAACCGAAACCGCTCTCACGGCCATCCTTTGAACGATGATAATACACGTTTACTGAGCAGAACCACCAGTAAATCATCCCGTCCTTGGTAAGCAGTTGAACACCGGCCCCGCATCCGAAATATTTCACCCCCAGGACAACGAAGAGATCTTCTCCGTACTTGAACTCTGCATCGTGTCCGAACATGTGGTCATGTGGCCAATCAGAACCGTCAAGGAACAGTCTTCCGGGCCAGTATGCCTTGACACCAAGGGGACTATAGCTCTCAAGTTTATAGAGTTTGCCAGGGATTACGGATGTGGGTGATTGGACGACCATCGCTGTGTGCTCCCAACGGTAATCAATAGACAAACTTCATTTCCGAGCGCCAAGGATCCAACGGATGAATAACGGAACTCGATCTGACCGGCAAACTTTTCAGAGAGCCAGTGACGGAAACGAGTCAGGTTTGGGATATCCAGCCCGTCAGCACGGAAGGTGTCTTCGTTCCAAGCAAGCAGATACGTTGTATTTCCGTGTGTGTCAACGTAGCATCCACGCTCGACAGTTAGGAAGAATTGGTCGTTGGTCATGCTTCATACGTCCTAAATCGAATGATCCCGTTCTCTTCACTGATCCGGAAGCTTTCTCCGGGTTGTTCTGCACGAACGATTGAGAGAGCAGACCGAGCAGCATCCAGGGTAGCAAAACGTTCGTGGAGACAAACACCACCGTGGTATACCCAGCCGTGTCGATCCTGCACTTCAATGCAGAACCAACAAGGTGCAAACCACCCTCGGCTCTCCATCTCTTCTGTAGGAGTTCGCACAACTGTTTCTTGTTCGGTCATCATCCTACATCTAGGATACCAGACAGACGTCAGAATATAAAGGAATAAATTCTCAGCAGGAAACAATAGGCACGAAACGTATATGCCCATATGGACCGTAGACTGGAATAAACCAGATCAGTCCGTTGGTATCGAGGATCTTGATCAGTTTGTTCTGCATGGTCCCCAGATACATAAAGACTTCATCAGACATCATATCTGCCCGATCTTCTCCCTCGCACCGTTCTCTGAGATACTTGTAAGCCACGAACGATGGTGGAGATTCAGGATTATGTTCCGCACACCTAACAATAATGCTGTGCATCTTCCCAACAACCATCCCGGTATCCCTACGATACAGACCGTGTGGTCGATGACGAAAGATCTTCGAAGTATTCACGGCTTACGTTCCCAGATCTTCATCATGTCTTCGATGGCGTAGTTCAAGTCAATAATCGTGGTAAGAGCATCAAAGCACTCATCAGCCGTCAACAACATCCCAGCACCCTGAGAAACAACCGGGATGAAAGTCTTGTTGTGTTTAGGGCATCCATCATGTGCAACAACACGTTCGTTATCAATGTCATAAACAGGCTTGGTTGGCGGGTTGCGTGCTCCACACATCGAACACTCCGGCACAGGCTTCATTCGGTTCAACAGGGTTCTGGCTTGTTCTGGTGTCATTGTTTCCTCTGCGTATACGGCTTATCTGAGGCTTGAATTACTTGAGGTGGATCAGTGGAAGGGTTGAAGGTTGACGGGCAACAGAAAGGCGATTAGGGGGTTTTATACACCAGAGCTTTTAGGTCTTCGATCTGCTTGCGGGCATCTTCGAAGAGTTTGTCGATATCGTGGATCTGTTGATCGAGGGCGATGATGGAATAACAGGCATCGAGGCACTGATCGAGAGAAAAGAGTGGAGGAAGTTCCTTCTTGATGAGTGGAACACGAAGAATGTCAGCGTTTGGGCAGTCCTTGTGGAGATGAACTTCGGTGCAACCATCATCGATCTTGAGGATCTCTTCTGGTGGATCAGTCAGGTTGCACTGAGTGCAATACGCACGAACCTTGAGTGTGTGCATAAGGCGGATTGCTTCGTTTACGTCCATGGTGGTATATCTCGTTCTTTCTTCTTCTTCTAACTAGAGAGAAGGCTAAGTAGGTCGATAAGTTTGGCAGCTTGTTCTTTTCCAATGATCGTTTCTTCGTAGTCATACTCGGAGTTCAACCCGAGGAGATATCGAAAGGCAACTCGGAGACGATGCAAGAAAGGCCGCTTACGCAGCACAGCGTGCATGTAAACCTTGGCTGGGATCTTGTATGTTTCCCCGGAAAGTTCGTAGCTGCTTTCCGGTACGTAGGTGAAACGAAGAGTGTGCTGGAACGATGTGCAGTCGCACTCAACGTAGATGGTCTCTTCCTTCTGTTTACTATCTGACATTACTTGCCTCTTCCTGCTTCCAGGGTATCATAATACCGTGAGTAAGCCAAATGTTTTTGCCATCGAGAAGGATCAGATCCAGATATTCGCTCTCAACTGATCCAAGGAATATTCCTGTTCCTGCTTCAATTTCTGGAGTGAGATTGAACCAGAGTGCCCCAATTGCAGGATGAACATTGTTCGCATCGAGGCAGGTATATGCAACGTTCTGCTTCGTGCGCCAACCGGGACGAAAGACCATCAAGGTTCCAACCTTGTACGGATACGTTAGATCTGCATCGGTGATGTTCACAGTAGTGTTGCCTTCTGGATGTAATCTGTGGAAATATTGATGACGACGGCTCCATTTATCATAATGGTGTAATAAACGTATTCTTTCCCATGGACTTTCAGAATCAATCCAAGATCATTTGCCTGCACTCTGTAGTTCCCTGGACCTTTCAGTTCACCGAAAAGCAGTGGTGCGATTTTCTTCCAGTGTGGAGTAAGCTCCACAAGATCTCCTATCTTCAAGGTGTCAACCATCATCACAAGCTAGCTTTCTGAATGTCGTTTTAGTGTACGTAAACCTGCTCTTCCCCGTTGAAGAGAATGAGATAGATGGGAATTGCAGTATCATACTCACGCACTTTGATGACCATCCCGAGAGTATCCTTCGTAAGTTCATACGTCGGGCCGAACGAGCCAAGTGCGCTGACCGTGTATACCTTGTATGGTAACTGGAGCTTGTTGTGATCTGCCATCTCTATCAAGTCTCCAACCCTGAACTTTGCCTTGCTATTTGCCATGAACAACCCTGCTCAAGTAGATTTCAGATATGTTGAGAATGTCCTTCCCATCCAAGAGAACATACCACGCCGTACCAGATCGTCCACGCTTGAGGACCAAACCGAGGGCTTCTGGAGTGAAAAGCACATCGTGTGTCCAGACTCCATCGGTGTCAGGGGCAGACAATACCGGAAACTCTGGAATATATCCTTCTCGCTTCGTCCATTCTGGACTGAGCTTGACGAGGCATCCAGGCTCAATATTACTCTTCTTAGAAGAAGACACGACATTACTCTTCATTTAGTTGATTTGGGTTTTGAAGGAGCTCGAGATATTCTGCGCCTATATAGACCATCTTGTCATCGGAGAGAACGATCGCTGTCCTATACATGACGTTCGACCACCGAAGAAAGATGCAGAGTGCGTTTTTGCGAATGCTGGTCTCTGTTAGATCTCGGTATAGATCTCTGCGTGGTTCGTTGATATCAACGCATACCAGACTATCTGGGATAAAACCGTCTGTGCTATGAAGACGGACGATCTTCACCAAGGTTCCAGGCTTGACATTATCGGGAAGCTGCGGATGCATCCGGAATTACTCTGCTCCACCTTGGAGCTTGAGTTCGTTGTATGCACGCCGTGCTGGAACCTGCACGATCTGATACGGTGCTCCGGGTTCATCAATAACCAGAGCAGTCAGGTTCAGACCAAACACACAGCCGGTATCGATCCCCCAGCATCGTCCCTTGTCTGCACCGTTCTGCCAGACCTTGACGTCAGGACCGAGAACGTTGTGACCGAAGATCACGTCATAATCTTCCTGCCAGTTTTCTGCCCAGTAGTAGCTGTTCTGAGGCTGCAAGTATCCCGGCATAATCATCGATAGCATCTTGTTCGTGCCGTTCTGAACATACCGAACCATCATCATCGCTTCTGCGGTCTGGAATTCCAGCGGCTTCCCTGGAACGAGACCTGCGTGGGTGATTACTGCCTTGAACTCAGGCAGATGAATGATATACGGACGGTCTGCCAGCCAGGAACGTTCCGCAGGACCAAGTGCAGCGATCGTGCGCTCTTGATCTTCGTGACGCTTCATCGGGTTCTTGTACTTCGGGTCAAGACGTGCCTTGTCGATGTGCTTCCAGCGTCGCAGGAGCTTGTCGTCGTGGTTGCCCATGACTGCTTCTGCTCCGATCGACATGAGATACCGGATGCAGCCAGCGCTGTCAGGACCACGGTCAACAATATCTCCACAACTGATAAACCGATCGGATCCAGGCTGGAACGCCAGGACTTCGACCAGTTCACGAAGTTCGTCGATGCAACCATGAACGTCTCCAACAATGATCGTGCGTGCCATTCTCTTACCCTTCCTCACAGCCACAGAAACAGACGTCATACTCCGGATCACAGTCCGTGCCGAGATAGCACCGCTGCCCGTCAGACATGACCACGTAGTCAGGAAGAGCAAACTCTTCCTCGATCGCCGCAACGAGTGCATCGTCACGGTCATAAAGTTCACCGTCACACACAAGGCTCATGTCAGCAGTCATCATGTTCGTGTTATTCCTTCTTCGCAAGTTCGAGGTGATTTAGGCTGATCTCTACTCGATGGCCGCCCGTGAGAACGACTGCAAACGGTTCGTAGTGAGGGATCTTGCGCACTTCCAGTACAAGTAACAAATCCCTAGGGGTGATCCGGATCCAAGTGACGAGACCTTTAGCGCTATCGAAAGCCGGGAGATCATATGAGAGATCATATGATCCACGTAAAACCACACAAACCAAGTTTCCCGGTTTGATTGTCTCCCATTTGCGCTGCTTCTTGACCAATCTCTTCTTCCTCTAGACTACAGTATACCATACAGGCCCGATTATCTAAAGGAATAAAAACCCTGGAATTCTAGCGGAGTTGACGTAGATCTCTGCGAATGAGGCAGAAGGTTGCAAAGCTTACACTGAATAGCACTAGTCCGAGCATGATGTTTATACCTTCTTGTTCTTTGTTCTGGATGATCGCTTTACAGGAGTGATATATTCTGCAAGAATGTCAAGCCAACCGATCTGGGAAGATGGTGTGAGGATCTTGACCGTCAGCTTGTGCTGTGGAACGGTTATTGGTCCGTGCGGTTGCACTTCAAGGAGGATGAAGTTATCATCAGCACCAAGCTTGTCAACTTCATCGATGTTCATCTCTTCATCGCCGTCGAAGTCGTTGCCGTCGTTTCTGAAAACAACGATGCGTAACTCACCGTTATATCCGTATTGACACAGATATTGTTTGCCTCGGGCAGTAAACCTATACAGCTTGCCAAGTTCGAAACGAGGATCGGATGGGGACGGCGTGGTCATGTTGAGTGCCTTATAAGGTTTTGAAGGCTTATGTCGATCCATCCAACGACCCCGGCTCGTGTCAGGATCTTGACCGTCACGGAAGGACGAAGACTATCTACTGTATTGCCGGAAGAAGCGATCTTCTTGAGTTCTATAGCAACGAAAAGTTCACCTTCACCGATTTTTGCAATGCTTGACCAGTTGACGTTGCTGGCTGGAGACGATGCAGCGGCCTCACCATCAACGGCATATACATCGATGGTGCCACGTATGCTGGTACGGTAATACTTCCCAGGTTCGAACTGCTCGATTGTTTCCATCCTAACCTTCTCCATTATTCACCAACGTTAGATCTTCTTTGGATGCATCAATCCATCCTATCAGACCATCACTCGTTAGAACGTTCACGGTGAGCTCGTGTGCCGAGTATCCTTCACTTATGCTTCTGACTTCAAGAACAACAAATACTGTCTTCTTTGAAATTTCACCAACAGTCTTGTGCTCACCGTGATAATTCCTGGCTGCTGCTTGGTTGAATAGCATTCTTGGCCCGTTGAGACGATACAGCTTGCCTAGTGCAATGCCGTAGTGCGGTTGTTCTTCCTTCTTCTTCACTCTGACACCTGTTTCCAGTCAAGCTGATTTACGTATAACCAGCCCAAGGTGCCTTGACCCGTCAGAACCTTGATCCGGAGTGAATTCTTGCCTGACAGTCTTGTTCCTGAGAAGTTGGATCGGTATGCTTCCAAGACGATGATTGTTTCACTTGCTTCAAGCCGTTCTGGTTGAATACTCCCACGCTGGAGATGATACTGCAACTTCTCGTCGTCCAATGCCAAGGCAGAGGAAGGAAAGATCCAGTTGCAAGGCTTGGGATATGACTGTGAAACACCACTGGAACCATACCTAACTCGGGTTGCATCGATGAACTTCTGAGCTTCTACAAGCTTTTCCTCGCTCCATCGATACATCTTCCCAATCTCAAGAATGATCGGCATCTTCTTCTTCGTCTTCTTCTGGTTCAACTACGTGCCATTGGCCAGGATCTAGATCAACAACCACCACGTTGCCATCATTCAGGAGCACTCGTGATCGACAGAGCGTTCGATAACCTCTGTCTACTCCATTGTAGCAATAATTCGTCTGTTTCTCAAGGATTTCCAAGAGAATAAACGAGGCTGTTTTCGCTTCGACGTAGTAGTAGCTTCTCTCCCTTCTGTCGTCATACATCCTGTATTTCCCGTAACGGTCATGTCTCTCTTCGTAGACCGTTCCAACGTCTGCCTCCATACAACAGAGGTTTCTCTTGGTGCCATCTACTGTTGGCACGGTTGTGTGTGCATGTAGCTTCCCAACGATAAGTGTCATGGACCTTGCCTCGCTTCCTTGTAGAAAGATCTGCTCAACCGACGCCAACCAACGATCCCTGTGTTTGTCAAGAACTGCACGGTGTAACTATCACCAAAGTGATCACGTATAAGATTGCACTGCAACACAAGGAACATATCAGTTTCACAGTTGAAGTAGTTGTCTCTGGATTGGTTGTCGAAAACACAAGCTGACGTGGAGAATATCGGCAAACTCTCGGCACCGATCTTTCGAAGATCAGCAACATAAAATTTCCCTGGGATGAATGTCTTCTTTTTCTTACGCATGAGGATTGTCTCTTTACCTAGTCTCTTCGTCAAGCTCTTTGTATAGCCTGCGGGTCATGTGCCTCCAGCCGAGGATCCCTGTGCTCGTCAGAACCTGCACAAGAAACTCTTCGTCTCGTGCTGCATATACCTCGTCAGGATCGATCGGAGATGCTGACAGAATGACGAAGTAATCCCTTCCACAGTTGATATAACCGATTGGAGTAGTTGAATGATTCTCTTCTTCGTAGTTGTAGAGTGAGATCGAATTGATCCTTCCCATCTGTTCTGGGTCAGCAACATATCTCTTCCCAATCTTGAACACCGGTTTATTCATCGTCATGTCATTATTCAACTTTTCTGTTGTCGCTGTCAATTGAGATTATCTCAACCCAGGCTTCTCTGGAGGTTGTCAACCAACCGACGTTGCCTGTGTCCGTCAGGATCTTGACCCGGAGAGAGTTGCTTCGATTCCCGAGCACTCGCTGATCCAGCACCACAATAGCGCTGTCCCAGGTGAGCACACCACCGGAATCAACCGGATGAGCTTCTTGGCTTGACAGTCTCGTGTTTATCATGCCAGCAGGATCAAGCCGTCTGTATCTCTTTCCAACCGTAAAGAGATTAGCCATTGTTACTCTCGCTTTCATCGGAAATAGAACAGAGCTTGTATCGGTCATTTCGAGCCATGAACCATCCTGTCAACCCATCTGCCGTCAGAACCTTGAGCTTCGTATAACCCACAATATCCTGCCCGTTCCAGCCGAATCCCGGCTTGGATTTGAGGATGCAGATTGGGAATGGGTTATAACTCTTCCCGATCAACGCCAATCCGGTTTCGTTTGCGAGCTCTAGTTCTTGTTTCGTAAGATGACCAACAGTGCGCCGATAAAGCTTGCCGATCTGGAAAGGATTATAGACCATTGGCATTCATCCTCGTCCAGAGCGTGCCAGGACCGTAATAAGCAACCATCCAACCAACCTGTCCATCATACGTAAGAACCTTGATCTTGCTGGCATTCCGTGGGAGTGGTTCTCCTCTAAAAGCCTCGGTGTCGTCAACAGACAAAACCATCATACCACGTTCTGCGTTGAACTTATGTGCTTCATCGTATTCGGGATCATCCTTGTTGCTGTATATTGGGCAGTCCGGATATTGTGCATATGATGTTGGTGCTCTACTCCTGTCATAAGCATAAAGCTTGCCTACTTCAAACTTCACGGCGAAACCTTCCTTTCCCACCGATGCGATGGGCCGATATAAGCCATTATCCAACCGGTCTGGCCTTCTGGTGTCAGAACACGAATCTTGATGTGATCCTCGTTTTCCGGAAGAGGCTCGCACCACCAATTTTCGTTCTTCACCTCCAGAACAACGAGATCAGCATCCGGAGTTGTTTGGCCAATATACTTCTGGCCTCGCTCATCTTGAATATGCACGATCCCACGATCCGGAGCACTAATGGTTGGCCAGTTGCTACGGTTTTTTGGACCAGTGAGATAAGACCAGCGGTAGATCTTTCCAACCTCGAATGTGAACCGTGTCGTCATCATTGATATCCTACCTGCTTCCAACCAGCATTCTCGTTTGGACAGTAAATCACAGTCCAGCCAACAAGACCGTCAATTGTCAGAACTCGGGCATAAATGTGCACAATTGTATCTCGATGCGGCCGAGTCTCAAGAATGATAATCGGATCTGTCAGTTTGTAGTGTCCAAAGCTCGGGAGATAGCAGTTACAATCCTCGTGCAAGTAACCATAGAAGGTGTCAACGGGGCTGACAGTTTTTCTCAATTCTGGTGAGAGATAATCTTCCCAGACATACAGCTTGCCAACTTCGAAGTTTATCATTCTCTGACCCAATGAAGCTGATTGACATCGATCCATCCAACATCGCCTGTTCCTGCCAGAGCTTTGATCAAACGGTAATCGGATTTGTAGTTCTCGTTTCTCGCTATCTTCAAAACCATCAAAGTTGTCTGAACTGGAATGCGGACGTTCTCTGTTCCAGTGTTCATAACCAGAACCGGATCGTCGCTGCAATACTTCGAAACTCCACGAAGCTTGTCATCTCGCATCCGATAAAGCTTACCGATCTGCATGACAGTTTTCCTCGGTCAGTTCTTCAAAAGAATCGTTTATCCAGTCATATGTGGGAACATAAATCCAACCACATCCTTCTGGAGATATGATACGAGCGAACTCCTCTTTTTGAAAAGAAACGTGCAGAAACGTCTTTTCTGGAATGTAAGAAATTCTGCAATTCAGTTGCTTGCTCCAATATTGGACCACCGCCGCCGCCGTCCCGGCGTCCCCCGCCGACGATGCCCGCCCCGCCGCTGCGGCCTTTTTCGTTGGATAAAGCAGCCAGAAGTATTTCTTCACTTCGTAGAGTTTTCCTACATTGAACTGCATAGCTCATCCTTCCGACGAAGAGTTCTGAACACGATGAAGCAGAGCAGACGGAACATATCCCTCGATCACGTTCCCTGTGGGACGCAGGTTCTTGAGCGCCTGAGCACGTACAGCGGCCAATCCCTTCTTCCGGTAGGTAAAGAGATATTCAGATCCCAACACTCCCTTGAGTTCCCCACCGTGCATTGCCAGACCGACTTCCTTGTCGGAACGAGACTCCCAGGCAAGAGCGAGTTCAGTTACTCGCTGAATGATGGAATCCAACTCCTTTGAGAAGTGGTCAGAAATCCCATCAATCTCGGGCCAGAACTCTTCTGGCATAGCTTTCTTGTATGCATCCATGTCATAGCCCGTGGACACAAGATCCCAGATCCCAAGGGGAGTGATGCCAGAGATCATCTTGTGGAGCGTGCAATACTCCGTTCCCTTGAGCTTCACACGCTGTCCCGTCTTACGGAACCGAATAACAAACCCCTCTTGATCTCCAGGCAAGGTCTTCACGAACTCTTGCGCCTCTCCAAACGAAGGGAAATAATGCCGCAGAGCAATCCGCATACCCGTCACTTCTGACAGAGCCAGGAGGTATTCCCAGGGAAGCTCTTCACCAGACAGACGGTTGTATGCGCCAAGGAGCACAAGCCCCTCATAGGGATAACGGATCACAATGCGGTTATCATCGTAGATGATCTCACAGAGATACGTCAGGTCAGGATCGAGGTGACCGAGCGCAACGTTGTCATGGAGCCAACGCTTTGCCCATTGAGCCTGCGGAGACGAGAACGAACCACGAGTTGCAACGTGCCATTCATCACGGTAATGATAAACGATCCCAAGCGATCCGTCCATCTTCGTGAAAGCATCAAAGGGCTCATCGAACCGGACGTGTTCTGCTCCTTCACGCTCGGAGGCATTGAAGAATTTCGGGAAGGCAAGCGCAACAATACGCTTCTCGTCCATGTCCAGAATGAGCCCACGAGCCATCATGGAGAACTGATCCCACATGTGGTCGAACGAACACTCAGGGGTATAGTTGAACAGGGCCAGAGAGTCAGAACGAGTGATCTTCACCGATCCACGCTCGACGCAAACCATAAGGCCAGCGAGGAGTGCATCGAAGGAGAACAGGGTTGCGGGATGAACGATATCTACCATATAGACAGTATAGCAGATGGACGAGATAATCTAAACGAATAAAAACGCCTACAAAACAGGCAGAAACTGCACGAAAACAGGACCGAGTTCAGCGAGAGGGCACCAGGGAGGTTTCTTCCCTTGGACAGTCATGCAGTCTGGAGGGATTACATCTCTGTTCTCTTCTCTGGGAGTTATTGCGCACTCATACTCTTGATATGGGGTGAGAAGGCGAGCGAATGGACAGTTGGCGCAACCGGAAACGTTTATTGAACGGCCGAGGTGTTTTTGGTGATGGTTGGTAGTGTCGTCGTTGTTGAACATGGCATCGTCATCAGCTAACTATGCTGATACTTCGATCCATTGGGTTGGAGCGAGGCGAGCCCAACCGATGATCCCTTCGGACGTAAGAGCCTTATACCAACCGGTTTCAGCATCGTGTTCAACGATCATGCACGGTGTGCCAAGTAAAATCTGTCCGACACTGACCGTTGCTCTGGACTTGTTTGGCCAGAGCGATGTTGATTCTTGATGCACGTTCTGAACGATCTTGCGCTGATAAAGCTTTCCAACTTCCAAGATCAGTATTGATTCGGTAAGATTCATCATTGTTGCCTTCCAGCCTGTAGAATATCACACGGAGACGTTTATCTCAAAGGATTATTTCTTCGTCCACTGCCAAGGCAAATCCAAGTTCAAGGCCACAGAGATCATCGTCGTGCAGGTGAAGATATCCGATCAGACCGTTGCCTGTGAGGATCTTGT
>CAZZLB010000035.1:0-13476 GCA_964654655.1 uncultured Rhodoferax sp.
TGGAACTACGAAGGGGACCTGTGCCGGACGCGCGTGACCCATTCTCTGGAAGTGGCGCAGGTGGGGCGCTCCATGGCGCGCTCAATGGGTCTGAACGAGGATCTGGTCGAAGCGATTGCGTTGGCGCACGACCTTGGGCACACGCCCTTTGGGCACGCCGGGCAGGATGCCTTGAATGAATGCATGGCGCCATTTGGCGGTTTTGAGCACAATCTGCAAAGCTTGCGGGTGGTTGATCATCTCGAAGAGCGCTATCCCCAGTTTGACGGTTTGAATCTGACTTTTGAGACGCGTGAGGGCATTCTCAAACATTGCTCACGCCTTCATGCCGAGGAACTGGAGGCCGGCGAGCCGGGCGGTGTCGGCCAGCGTTTCCTGCGGGGCGACCAACCGAGCCTGGAAGCGCAACTCTGTAACCTGGCAGATGAAATTGCCTACAACGCACACGATATTGACGACGGTGTGCGGTCCGGCCTGATTACGCTGGAGCAGTTGCAGCAGGTCGCCCTGTTTGATGATTTCAGACGGCAGGCGCTCGCCGAATTTCCCCATTTGTCGGAGCCGGAGGCAGGACGACGCCTGCTCTACGACAGTATTCGCCGCATGCTCAGCGCGCAGGTTGACGACGTCATTGGGGCGACACGCAGCGCGCTACATGAGGCCGCGCCTCAAAGTGCCGATGAGGTTCGCCAACTGCCACCCCTGGTGCAGTTTGGTAAAGACATGAAGTTCAAGTCGCAGGGTTTGAAGCACTTTCTGTTGCATCAGCTCTATCGTCATCCCAGAGTCCTGCATACCATCGGGCAGGCACGCCAGATGCTGCATTCGTTGTTCGACGCTTACCTGGCCCATCCCGATGCGATGCAGCCCCGCTTTGTGGCACGCGTTGAGTCAATGCATGGTGCATCCACCGGGTTAACCGATGTGGCCAGGGTCGTTGCAGACTATATTGCCGGCATGACGGACCGGTTTGCCACGCGCGAGCATGAGCGTCTGATGAAACTCGATCTGCTGATCGCACCATCCCGTTCTGTGGCTGAAGCACCATGAAGAAGAAGTCGCATGAAGGCAATCGTTCAGCGGTCCAATCGGCGGCCGCTGCAGCCGCAGTGACCCCTGAAATCCATCCGGCGCAATCCATCGAGTTACTCAAGGAACTGCACATCCTGACCCGCGAGGGCAAGCTCAATCAGGACACAAGGCGCAAGCTCAAACAGGTCTATCACCTCTATCAATTCATCGAGAAGCTGCTGCTTGAGCTGCCGGAATGTGAGGCTGGTATCACCTTGGCCGATCATGGTGCTGGCAAATCGTATCTGGGGTTCATCGTTTACGATCTTTTTTTCAAACAGCGTGCATCCGGTCAAATCTACGGCGTCGAGACACGATCCGAATTGGTCGAGAAGTCCCGCGCCTTGGCGGCCCGACTTGGTTTTGGACGTATGTCGTTCCTGAACCTCAGCGTAGCCGAAGCAAGGGTGTCTGGTGAACTGCCGGATCGGATTGACGTTGTGACGGCACTGCATGCCTGCGATACCGCCACCGACGACGCGATTGCCTTCGGTTTGCAAAAGCAGGCACGCTTCATGGTACTGGTGCCCTGCTGTCAGGCCGAACTGGCGCGCTGTTTGAACCAGCACAAAGCCTTGTCCCTGTCCCGCACAACATTGGCCGAACTGTGGCGACATCCGCTGCACGCGCGCGAGTTTGGCAGTCAGCTGACCAATGTCCTGCGTTGCCTGTATCTGGAGGCCTCAGGTTACCAGGTAAGCGTCACCGAACTGGTCGGATGGGAACACAGCCTGAAGAACGAACTCATCATTGCACGCTATACAGGTCACAAGAAACACAGTGCGGCACAACGACTGCGTGTCCTGCTGGAAGAGTTCGGGCTGACTCAATTGCTGACAACCCGTTATGTTCAATAATTGCAATAATTGGGGTCAGACTCCAATTATTCATCATGGCCCGACTTCCCCGACTCACCTTGCCCGGCTTTCCGCATCATGTGATTCAACGGGGAAACAATCGGCAGGCCATCGTTAAGACCACGCCTGATTACCAGACCCTCCTTGGACTGCTGGCGGAAAATGCGATCAAGTTCGGGGTGGAAATTCACGCCTATGTCTTGATGAGCAACCACTTTCATCTGCTGACCACACCGCAGACAGACGATGGTTTGCCGCAACTGATGCAGGCTGTTGGCAGAAGGTATGTGCGCTACTTCAATGGTGCCCAGAAGCGAACTGGGACCTTGTGGGAAGGTCGCTACAAGTCAACCTTGATCCAGACGGATCGCTATTTGCTTGCCTGCATGGCCTATATGGACCTCAATCCGGTACGTGCCGGCTTGGTTGTGCAGGCAAGGGATTACCCTTGGTCAAGTTTCGGGCACTACACAGGGCAACGCACGGACAAGTTCATCACACCGCATCCATTGGTGTGGGAACTTGGCAACACGCCTTTTGCACGCGAAGCGGCGTACGCGGAATTGGTGCAGGCCGGCATTGGTGCGGTTCAGCAGCAGGCCTTGACGGACTCAGCCTTGCGGGGCTGGGCTCTGGGCGAACCCGATTTCGTTGCGGATTTGCAGAGAAGAACCGAGCGCCGAGTCAGCAAGGCGACGGCGGGACGGCCTGTTGTGGTCAAGCGCACGCCCTTGGATTCCCAGGATTAACCTGCTGCTCAACTCCTGCATTCGATTTAATATGTCCCCAATTATGAATTATTAGATCTATTCTGGAAATAATTGGAATCTGACCCCGATTAATTTGCTTGGCACTTTTGTTTCGTCGCGGTAACCTCCTCCGATCTGAATATTTAGGAGAGCGCCATGACGACGGCTGCCGAGATCTTGTATCTCCAGGAAAACGGTTTGTATTCTTCATCGCAGGAGCATGACTCCTGCGGTGTCGGGTTTGTGGCGCACATCAAGGGCACCAAATCGCACGAGATTGTCAAGAACGGACTCAAGATTCTGGAGAACCTGGACCATCGCGGTGCTGTCGGAGCCGACAAACTGATGGGTGACGGTGCCGGCATCCTGATTCAGTTGCCAGATGCGCTGTACCGCGAGGAGATGGCCGCGCAGGGCGTGTCCTTGCCGCCGCCGGGCGAATATGGTGTGGGCATGATCTTTCTTCCCAAGGAACACGCTTCGCGCCAGGCTTGTGAGCAGGAGATGGAACGTGCCATCCACGCGGAACGCCAGGTCTTGCTGGGCTGGCGGGATGTGCCGGTGAACCACGAGATGCCGATGTCACCGACCGTGCGCGAAAAAGAGCCCGTCATTCGCCAGGTCTTCATTGGTCGTGGCAATGACATCATTGTGCAGGATGCACTGGAGCGCAAGCTCTATGTCATCCGCAAGACGGCCAGTGCCAGCATCCAGGCCCTGAAGCTCAAGCACAGCAAGGAATACTATGTTCCCAGCATGTCGAGTCGGACCGTGATCTACAAGGGACTGTTGCTGGCTGATCAAGTTGGTACCTACTATCGCGATCTGCAAGACGCGCGTTGTGTTTCGGCGCTTGGTTTGGTGCATCAACGGTTTTCTACCAACACTTTCCCGGAGTGGCCCCTGGCGCACCCTTATCGCTACGTGGCGCACAACGGCGAAATCAATACCGTCAAGGGGAATTTCAACTGGATGAAGGCACGCGAAGGCGTGATGTCGTCCCCGGTGCTCGGCGCCGACCTGCGAAAGCTTTATCCCATCACCTTCCCCGGCCAGTCGGACACAGCTACCTTTGACAACTGCCTGGAACTGCTCACCATGGCGGGGTATCCGATCAGCCAGGCGGTGATGATGATGATTCCCGAGCCCTGGGAGCAGCACACCACCATGGACCAGCGGCGCAAAGCCTTCTACGAGTACCACGCTGCCATGCTGGAGCCCTGGGATGGCCCGGCCTCCATCGTTTTTACCGACGGGCGCCAGATTGGTGCCACGCTGGATCGCAACGGTTTGCGCCCCTCGCGCTACTGCATTACCGATGACGATCTGGTCATCATGGCTTCCGAGTCCGGCGTACTGCCAGTGCCGGAGAACAAAATCGTTCGCAAGTGGCGTTTGCAGCCGGGCAAGATGTTTCTGATCGATCTGGAACAGGGGCGCATGATCGACGATGAGGAACTGAAGGCGAACCTGGCCAACGCCAAGCCCTACAAGCAGTGGATCGAGAACCTTCGCATCAAGCTTGACGACGTTGTGGTTGAAACCGGGGTCAGAGTCGAATCTACCGAGCCGTCACCTGTCGGTGCTGCCTCTGGTCATTCGGATCTGACCCCGGTTTCAACTAGCCTGCTGGACCGTCAGCAGGCCTTCGGATTCACGCAGGAGGACATCAAGTTCCTGCTCTCTCCGATGGCTACTGCCGGTGAGGAGGCGATCGGCTCGATGGGTAACGACAGTCCATTGGCGGTATTGAGCGACAAGAACAAGTCGCTCTACAACTACTTCAAGCAGCTGTTTGCACAGGTGACCAACCCGCCGATTGACCCGATTCGCGAAGCGATTGTGATGTCGCTGGTGTCCTTCATCGGCCCCAAGCCGAATTTGCTCGACATCAATCAGGTCAACCCGCCGATGCGGCTGGAGGTGGCACAACCGGTGCTCGATTTTGCTGAAATGGCCAAGTTGCGCGACATCGAGAAACACACACAGGGAAAATTTCGAAGCCACACTCTCGACATTACCTACCCGCTGGCCTGGGGTCACGAAGGTGTCGAAGCCAAACTGGCTTCGCTGTGCGCTGAAGCGGTGGACGCCATTCGCGGTGGCAAGAACATCCTCATTATCAGTGACCGCACTGTCAGCGCGACGCAACTCGCCATTCCTGCGTTGCTGGCGCTGTCAGCGATTCACCAGCATCTGGTCGGCGAAGGCCTTCGAACCATTGCCGGTCTGGTGGTGGAGACGGGCAGTGCCCGGGAAGTGCATCACTTTGGCGTTCTGGCAGGCTATGGTGCCGAAGCGGTCCATCCCTATCTGGCAATGGAAACCCTGGCCAGCATCCACCGGAGCCTGCCTGGCGATCTGAGTGCCGACAAGGCCATTTACAACTACGTCAAGGCAGTGGGCAAGGGCCTGTCCAAAATCATGTCAAAAATGGGTGTATCCACCTACATGAGCTATTGTGGCGCGCAATTGTTCGAGGCCATCGGACTCTCCGCAGAAACGGTCAGCAAGTACTTTGCCGGCACGCCAAGCCGGGTGGGTGGTATCGGCGTCTTCGAGATTGCCGAAGAGGCGATCCGCATGCACAAGTCGGCGTTCGGACAGGATCCGGTTCTTGCCACTCAACTCGACGCGGGCGGCGAGTACGCCTGGCGTGCGCGTGGTGAAGAGCATATGTGGACACCAGACGCCATCGCAAAACTACAGCACAGCACGCGCGCCAACAACTGGAACACATACAAGGAATATGCACAACTGATCAACGACCAGAGTCGGCGCCACATGACATTGCGCGGCTTGTTTGAGTTCAAGCTCGATCCGGCCAAAGCGATTGCACTGGAGGAGGTTGAATCGGCCAGGGAAATTGTCAAACGCTTTGCCAGCGGCGCGATGTCGCTGGGCTCAATCAGCACGGAAGCGCATGCCACGCTGGCTGTTGCCATGAACCGCCTTGGGGGCAAGAGCAACACTGGCGAAGGTGGCGAGGATCCGGCGCGTTACCGCAATGAACTCAAAGGCATCGCCATCAAGGCCGGTGATTCGCTCAAGAGCGTGGTCGGCAACGACGTCGTGGAGGTTGATTTGCCACTGCAGGACGGAGACAGCCTGCGCTCACGTATCAAGCAGGTTGCATCCGGGCGCTTTGGTGTGACTGCAGAATACCTGAGCAGCGCCGACCAGATCCAGATCAAGATGGCGCAGGGCGCCAAGCCGGGCGAGGGTGGACAACTCCCCGGCGGCAAGGTCTCGGATTACATTGGCAAGTTGCGCTATTCGGTTCCGGGTGTCGGCCTGATTTCGCCACCGCCGCACCACGACATCTACTCGATTGAAGATCTGGCACAACTGATTCACGATTTGAAAAACGTGGCGCCACACGCCAGCATCAGCGTGAAGCTGGTCAGCGAAATTGGCGTCGGCACCATCGCCGCGGGCGTCGCCAAGTGCAAAAGCGACCATGTGGTTATTTCAGGTCACGATGGCGGTACCGGCGCCTCGCCCTGGTCGTCCATCAAGCATGCTGGTAGTCCCTGGGAAATTGGTCTGGCAGAAACCCAGCAGACATTGGTCTTGAACCGCTTGCGCAGCCGCATCCGGGTCCAGGCAGATGGCCAGATGAAGACCGGACGTGACGTCGTCATCGGTGCGCTGCTGGGTGCCGATGAGTTCGGCTTTGCCACCGCGCCACTGGTGGTTGAAGGCTGCATCATGATGCGCAAGTGCCACCTCAACACCTGCCCCGTGGGCGTGGCGACACAGGATCCGATGCTGCGCAAGAAGTTCTCTGGCAAACCCGAACATCTGGTGAACTATTTCTTTTTCATCGCTGAAGAGGTTCGTGCCATCATGGCGCAGCTCGGTATCAGGAAATTTGACGACCTGATAGGACGTGCTGACTTGCTTGACACACGCAAGGGCATTGCGCACTGGAAAGCCAAGGGATTGGACTTCAGTCGGCTATTTGCGAAAGCGGATGCGCCGATTTCGGTTTCGCGTTACCAGACCGAAGGTCAGGAGCATGGCCTGGCCCATTCTCTGGACAACGTGTTGATAGAGAGATCGCGCGCGGCGATCGAACGTGGCGAAAAGGTTCAGTTCATCGAAGTGGTGCGCAACGTGAATCGCTCCGTTGGCGCCATGCTGTCGGGGGCCGTCACCCGGATCCACCCGGAGGGACTACCGGACAACTCCATCCATATTCAGCTCGAAGGCACGGGTGGTCAGTCGTTTGGCGCTTTTCTGGCGCGTGGCATCACGCTTTACCTGATTGGTGATGCCAACGATTACACCGGCAAAGGCCTCTCCGGTGGCCGGGTTGTAGTGCGCCCCAGCATTGATTTCCGGGGTGATGCAATTCGCAACACGATTGTCGGCAACACCGTAATGTATGGCGCCACCAGCGGCGAAGCATTTTTCAGTGGGGTTGGCGGCGAACGCTTTGCCGTGCGCCTGTCGGGTGCCACCGCGGTCGTGGAAGGCACCGGGGATCACGGTTGCGAGTACATGACCGGGGGCACCGTTCTGGTATTGGGGCGCACCGGACGCAATTTTGCTGCAGGCATGAGTGGCGGTGTGGCTTATGTCTATGACGAGGACGGACAGTTTGCCCAGCGCTGCAATACCTCCATGGTCTCGCTGGAGAACGTACTGCCGGCGTCAGAGCAGGAAGCGACGATGGGCCCAGGGCTTTGGCATCAAGGACAGACCGACGAAGCGCAACTTGTGAAACTGCTGGGCAGCCACAACCGCTGGACTGGCAGCAGGCGTGCACGTGAACTGTTGGACAACTGGGAGCAGTCGCGATTGAAGTTTGTCAAGGTCTTCCCGAACGAATACAAACGTGCGCTGGCCGAAATCCACGCCAAAAAAGCCGCAATCAAATAGGACGGAAATCATGGGAAAAGTCACTGGATTCATGGAATTTGATCGGCTTGAGGAGGGCTACAAGCCGGTGCCTGAACGCCTCAGGAATTACGAGGAGTTTGTCCTTGGGCTCGACGAGACACAGGCAGGCAGGCAGGCGGCTCGCTGCATGGACTGCGGCACACCGTTTTGCAATAGTGGTTGCCCGGTCAACAACATCATTCCGGATTTCAACGACCTGGTCTACCGCGGTGACTGGAAGAATGCGATGGAGGTGCTGCACAGCACCAACAATTTTCCGGAGTTCACGGGCCGTATCTGCCCGGCACCTTGCGAGGCGGCCTGCACGCTCAACGTGAACGACAGTGCTGTGGGCATCAAGTCGATCGAACATGCCATCATTGATCGTGCCTGGGCCGAGGGCTGGGTCCAGCCACAGCCGCCTGAGCGCAAGTCAGGCCGAAAGGTTGCCGTCGTTGGGTCCGGCCCGGCCGGTATGGCAGCGGCCCAGCAGCTTGCACGTGCCGGACACGATGTCACGTTGTTTGAAAAGAATGACCGCGTTGGTGGCTTGCTGCGCTACGGCATTCCCGACTTCAAGCTGGACAAGTCTCACATTGATCGGCGTGTCCAGCAATTGGAAAAGGAAGGCGTCACCATCCGCACCGGTGTGCTGGTCGGTGCGATGCCGACTTCCGGTGCCGGTGCCGCGGTCACTAACTGGTCAAGTAAGACCATCAGTCCAGCCGAGTTGAACAAGGAGTTTGACGCGGTGCTGCTGACTGGCGGTGCCGAACAGTCGCGCGACTTGCCGGTGCCTGGTCGGGAACTTGGCGGCGTGCATTTCGCTATGGAGTTCTTGCCGCAGCAGAACAAGCTCAACGCCGGGGACAAACTCAAGGCCGAGGGCGTCAGTCAGATCAGGGCAGATGGCAAGCATGTGATTGTCATCGGTGGTGGCGACACGGGCTCCGACTGCGTCGGCACCAGCCGGCGCCAGGGCGCAGCCAGCGTCACGCAGTTTGAAGTCATGCCGCAGCCGCCGGTGCAGGAGGACAGGCCGATGACCTGGCCGTACTGGCCACTGAAGCTGCGCACCAGTTCCAGTCATGACGAAGGCTGTGTCCGAGAGTTTGCGATTTCGACGCAGGAGTTCGTTGGCGCCAAAGGCAAAGTGACCGGGGTGAAGACGGTGCGTGTGGAGTGGCAGGATGGAAAGATGCTTCCAGTAGCTGGTAGCGAGCAGCTTTTCAAGGCCGATCTGGTGCTGCTGGCGATGGGTTTTACAAGCCCCCTGACGTCGGTGCTGGATGCTTTCGGTGTCGAAAAGGACGCGCGTGGCAATGCCAGGGCCAGTACTGACCTGGTTGGCGGGTATGCCACCACGGTGCGAAAGGTTTTTGTGGCTGGCGACATGCGGCGCGGCCAGAGTCTGGTGGTCTGGGCGATCCGCGAAGGTCGCCAGGCGGCACGTGCCATCGATCAATTTCTGATGGGCTCAAGCGTCCTGCCACGCTGAGATGACGCCCACGCTTGCCATTTCATGTGCCTCGTTGCCCCCACGAGGGGCCCAGGCCGGGCTTGGGGTGGCCCGGCGCAGGCGTGAGTCGGTGTAATCCCTTATGATGCGAGGCCGGGCTCCACCCGGTTTTGCTATTCTTCATGCCTGTCGCGTCTGTATCTCTGGTCGAATTTCGTCACCTGACTTTTGGTTATGGCGAGCGCATTGTTCTGGATGACGTTTGTCTGAAGGTGCCTCGCGGTAATGTGACTGCGCTGATGGGAGCGTCGGGCGGGGGCAAAACCACCCTGCTTCGCTTGATAGGTGGCCAGAACAAGGCGCAGAAGGGTGAGTTGCTGTTCGATGGACAGGACGTCACCCGGATGAACCAGACGCAACTTTATGCCGCGCGTCGCCGCATGGGCATGCTGTTTCAGTTCGGTGCATTGTTTGCGGACTTGTCGGTGTTTGAAAATGTCGCCTTTCCGCTGCGCGAACACACCGATCTGTCGGAGTCACTGATCAGGGATATTGTATTGATGAAACTCAATGCGGTTGGTTTGCGAGGCACGCGTGACATGATGCCCAGTGAGGTTTCTGGTGGCATGGCGAGGCGCATTGCGCTGGCCCGGGCAATCGCATTGGACCCCGAACTCGTGATGTACGACGAACCGTTTTCAGGTCTGGATCCGATATCTCTTGGTACGGCGGCTCGTCTGATACGCCAGCTCAATGACTCCATGGGATTGACCAGTATTTTTGTGTCACATGAACTGGAGCAAACGTTCGCTATTGCTGACCACGTGATTATTCTTGCCAATGGCCGGGTCGCTACGCAAGGCACTCCGGAAGAAGTGCGTCAAAGCGTCGATCCCTTGGTGTACCAGTATGTCAACGCCGAGGTGGAAGGCCCAGTGCGCTTCCATTACCCGGGACCCACGATTGGCGACGATTTCGACCTCGGAGTCCTGCAGTGAACCGGTTCAAGATGGGCGATGTCGGATTTTCGGTTCGTCGCCAACTGGCGGATCTCGGGCTGGGTGCTCGCCTTTTCCTGCGTCTACTCAGCACACTCGGGGGCAGCTTCAAGCGCTTCGGTTTGATCCGCGACCAGATTCATTTCTTGGGCAATTACTCCCTGGCGATCATCGCAGTGTCAGGCTTGTTTGTTGGTTTCGTGTTTGGCCTGCAGGGGTATTACACCTTGCAGCGCTATGGGTCATCCGAAGCGCTGGGTCTGTTGGTCACGCTCAGTCTGGTGAGGGAATTGGGCCCCGTGGTCACCGCCTTGCTGTTTGCCGGGCGCGCGGGTACATCGCTGACGGCCGAGATAGGCTTGATGAAAGCAGGTGAACAGATCAGTGTGATGGAGATGATGGCGGTGGATCCGGTGCAGCGTGTTCTGGCACCCCGGTTTTGGGCCGGTGTCATTGCGATGCCGCTACTGGCAGCTGTTTTCAGCACCATGGGAATCATTGGTGGCTGGGTCGTTGGCGTGCTCATGATTGGCGTGGATGCAGGCTCTTTCTGGAGTCAGATTCAGGGCGGTGTCGATGTCTGGCAAGATGTCGGCAATGGCGTGATCAAAAGCATTGTTTTCGGCTTCACGGTGACTTTTGTGGCACTCTTGCAGGGTTTCAATGCGCAACCAACGCCAGAAGGCGTGGCTAGTGCAACGACGCGGACCGTAGTGGTCGCCTCGCTTTCGGTGTTGGGTATGGATTTCATCCTCACCGCCCTGATGTTTACCATATGAAGAGTGGCGCCGGGTTCGTTACCAACTGATTTGAAGGAAGTTTGATGCAGCGTTCAAAGAATGACGTGTGGGTTGGTCTTTTTGTGGTCATTGGCGCAATAGCCATCCTGTTCCTGGCGTTGCAGTCGGCCAACCTGTTGACTCTGAGTTTTCAGACCAGCTACTACGTCAACGCGAAGTTTGACAACGTTGGTGGCCTTAAACCCAAAGCCGCCGTGCGCAGCGCCGGCGTGGTCGTTGGTCGGGTCGAAAAAATCGTCTTTGACGACAAGTCTTTCCAGGCTCGTGTTACGCTGGCGATGGAGAGTCGCTATACGTTTCCGAAAGACAGTTCACTGAAAATCTTGACCAGTGGGCTATTGGGGGAGCAGTACCTCGGCATTGAGCCGGGTGCGGATGAAAAGATGCTGGTCGCGGGAGATACCGTTTCAAACACACAGTCGGCCATGGTGCTGGAAAGTTTGATCGGCCAGTTCCTCTACAGCAAGGCCGCAGAGGGTGGCGGTGCTGACGCTGGTAAAGGAAAGAAATGACGGGAAGGCAGGCAGGGTTCATCGTTCAGAGCCTGGGACGCGCGCGTACCCTCTGGATCAGCGCGTTCCTGGGTGTGTTGCTTGCTGGTTGCGCCACGGCGCCCAGTGCAGATCGACGTGACCCGCTGGAACCCGTGAACAGAGGAGTCTATCGTTTCAACAGTGCAGTCGATACGGCAATTCTGAAGCCGGTGGCCAGTGCCTATAGGGACGCAATGCCGGTTCGTGTGCGCCAGGGCGTAGGCAATTTCTTCGGCAATCTGCAGGACGCATGGTCTTTTGTGAACAATGTTCTGCAGTTCAAGGGCCAGGCGGCGATCGACAGTCTGCGTCGTGTGGGTGTCAATACGTTTCTTGGGTGGGGTGGCCTGTTTGATGTCGCCACCGAAATGGACATCGAAAAGCACACCAAGGATTTTGGTCATACGCTGGGCTACTGGGGTGTTGGGAGCGGTCCTTATCTGGTCCTGCCTTTGCTCGGTTCGTCGACCTTGCGCGATGCGGTAGCGCTACCGGTCGACTGGAAGGGTGATCCGCTTGCCAACGTTGGGCATATTCCTACGCGCAATACAGCGAGGGCGCTCAGACTGGTTGATGAGCGGTCCGACTTGCTCAAGGCCAGTACCATGCTGGAGGAGGCCGCGCTGGACCCCTACACTTTTGTTCGCGAAGCTTTTCTTCAGCGTCGGCGCAGCGTCATTTTTGATGGCAATCCGCCGGAAGAAGACAATACGGAATCTCGCTAGCCCAGAAAGTCAAACCATGAGTACACGATTGTTGAACCGATGGCTCGCCGTCCTTGTCGTCAGCCTATCAAACCTGCTTGTCTTCCAGGCATGCGCGGCTGATGAAGCTGCCGATGGTTTGATCAAACGACTGTCCACGGAAGTGCTGGACAGCATCCGTTCCGACAAGGCGATCCAGGCCGGTGATGTGGCGCGGATTGTTGCGCTGGTCGATGGCAAGATCATGCCCAACGTCAACTTTCAGAGGATGACGGCGGCTGCCGTCGGCCCGGCCTGGCGACAGGCGACCCCTGAACAGCAAAAACGCCTTCAGGACGAATTCAAGATCCTTTTGGTACGCACCTATGCCGGGGCCCTGACCCAGGTCAGTGATCAGACCATTTTTGTCAAACCCATGCGTTCAGCTGCAGAGGACAAGGAAGTTGTTGTGCGGACCGAAGTGAAAGGCCGAGGCGACGCGATTCAGCTTGATTACCGGCTTGAGAAAACACCGGGAGAAGGGGCGGGCTGGAAGATCTACAACCTCAATGTGCTCGGTGCCTGGTTGGTGGAAACCTACCGCAGTGATTTTGCCCAGCAGATCAACATCAAAGGCATAGACGGCTTGATTGCCAGTCTGACAGAGCGCAACAAAGCCAATGCCAAAAAGGGGTAAATATTGTTGGTATTGCCAAACGAGTTGACCCATTCCCAGGCCACTGCCTGTCTGGCGCTGTTGTTGCAAGGTTTACGCTCACACAGCGACACACAAGTCGTGGTCGATGCCACTGGCCTGAACCGGTTTGATTCGGCGGCACTGGCCGTCTTGCTGGAGTTCAGACGCGAGTGCCTGGCCTTGGGCAAGCGTTTTTCCATTCGGGGGCTTCCCAGCCGCTTGCGTGATCTGGCTGCCTTGTACGGCATCGCTGATTTGCTGCCTGCACAGTAGATGTCTTCCATGTCCGCCATCTCTTTTCAAACAATCTCGAAGTCCTATCCGGCACCGCGTGGGGTCAAGGGTAGTATGTTTCTGGCGCTGGACCGCGTCAGCCTGGACATTGAAGAGGGTGAGTTCTTTGGCCTGCTTGGCCCCAATGGTGCGGGCAAGACGACCATGATCAGCATCCTGGCTGGTTTGTCGCGCGCCAGTGCGGGCAGTGTGTCGGTGCTGGGCCATGATGTGCTGCTCGATTACGCCCGGGCCCGTCGCAGTCTGGGTGTGGTGCCACAGGAACTCGTGTTTGACCCTTTTTTCAACGTTCGCGAGGCACTGCGTTTTCAGTCTGGCTATTTTGGTGTCAGGAACAACGAGGCCTGGATCGACGAACTGCTCGATAGTCTGGGCTTGACGGAAAAGGCCGATGCCAACCTGCGCCAACTCTCAGGCGGCATGAAGCGTCGCGTGCTGGTGGCGCAGG
>CAZZLB010000036.1:0-13216 GCA_964654655.1 uncultured Rhodoferax sp.
TGGCCAATATCTCGGCCTGGAACTATCCCTGGTTTGTTGGCGGCAATGTCTTCATCCCCGCGCTGCTGACCGGCAACGCGGTGCTGTACAAGGCGTCCGAATACGCCACGCTGACCGGGTTGGCGATGGCGCGCCTGCTGCATGCCGCAGGCATCCCGAAAGACGTGTTCATTGCTGTGGTGGGCGCTGGCGATGTCGGCGCCGCGCTGATGGCTCAGAAGATTGACGGCCTGTTCTTCACCGGCTCCTACGCTACCGGCGCAAAAATTGCGCAGGCACTCGGCCCGCGCATGGTCAAACTGCAGCTCGAGCTTGGCGGCAAGGACCCGACCTATGTCTGTGAAGACGCGAACCCGAAAACCGCCGCCGAGTCGCTGGCAGACGGCGCCATGTACAACACCGGCCAGAGCTGCTGCTCGGTCGAGCGCATCTACGTGCACGAGAAGATTTACGACGCCTTTGTGGCGGCCTTCCTGCAGACCGTGCACGACTTCAAGGTCGGTGATCCGGCCTCCGAAGACACCTACATCGGTGCCTTGACGCGTGCGCAGCAACTCGATGTGCTGGACGCCCAGGTGGCAGACGCCAAAGCCAAAGGCGCCACCCTGCTGTGCGGCGGGCACCGCCTGAACGGCCCCGGCAACTGGTATGCGCCGACCGTGTTCAGCAACGTGAATCACAGCATGGAGTTGATGCGCGAAGAAAGCTTTGGCCCCATCATCGGCATCCAGAAAGTCTCGGGCGACGCCGAGGCGGTAAAGCTGATGAACGACACGCGCTACGGCCTCACAGCGGGAGTCTTCACACCCGACGAAGCGCGTGCCAAGACGCTGTTGTCCCAGGTCAACGCCGGCAGTGTTTACTGGAACTGCTGCGACCGCGTTAGCCCACGTCTGCCCTGGAGCGGACATGGCGATTCCGGCGTCGGTCTGACCCTCTCCACCTACGGCATCCAGACCTTCACCCGGCCCAAGGCCTGGCATCTGCGGCAGGCATGAGCGGCCGCAGCGAGGGGCTGCGGCTCACTTTATTCGACCTCGACCACACGCTGCTGAATGGCGACAGTGATGTCCTGTGGTGTGACTTCCTGATCGAGCAGGGGCTGCTGGAACGCGCGAGTTTTGCTGCGCGCAATGCCGACATGGACGCGCGTTACCGCGCCGGTACCGTCGGCGCCGAGGAGTTTGCCAACTTCTATGTCGGCACGCTGGCCGGACGCACGCGCGCGCAGTGGGAGCCGCTGCGCAAGGAGTTTCTATCCAGCGTGATCGTGCCGCGCATCGGCAAGGATGCGATCCATCTGGTCAGGCACCATCTGGACACGGATGACCTGGTCGTGATGACCACCGCCACCAATCGCTTCATCACGGAGCTGACCGCCGATTACCTTGAGATCGAGCACCTGATAGCCACCGAGGTGGAGATGCAGCAGGGCCAGTTCACCGGCCGCACCACCGGTACGCTCAATATGCGCGAAGGCAAGGTGCTGCGCCTGCACAGCTGGCTGGCCGACATCGGCTACACGCTGGAGGAATTTGACAGTCACGCCTACAGCGACTCGATCAACGACCTGCCTCTGCTGCAAGTCGTCCAGCGCGCGGTGGCCGTGGACCCCGACGCCCGATTGCGCGCCGAAGCGGATGCGCGTGGCTGGCAGGTCATGCAGTTACAGCGCTGATCGAGGCGAGGTGGGGCGGGTGGTACTCAAAGCTGATTGAGCGGCACTGCCCAGAATCCATTCCCAAAGGAGAGCGCCTGCTGGCCGTCATAGAGCACGATGCCGGTGACAAAGGGCTTGCCGGCGACTTCACGCAGTCTGCGCAAAGCTCTGAAGTCGCTGGCCTGCACGCTGGCAGCGGCCTTGACTTCAATGCCTATCAACTCGCGCGAGGCGGACTCCAGTACAAAGTCAACCTCAAGCTGGTCTTTATCGCGGTAATGCGACAGGAACCAGGGCTCTGGCGTGACGCTGAGCAATTTGAGCAGTTCCGCATAAACCCAAGTCTCCAGCGTGGCGCCAAAGCGTGTTCTTTGCAACAGTGTCAGTTCTGGTGTGAGTCGTGTCAGGGTGGACTGCAGCCCCGCATCCAGAAAATGAACCTTGGGCGCCTTGATCAGGCGGCTGAGTTCGTTGCGGCTCCAGGCGGGTAGGCGACGCACCAGAAACAGTTTTTCCAGAATGCCGAGGTATTTGTCGACGGTCTTTCCGTTCAGCCCGATCTGTCCGCCAATCTGGCTCAGGTTAAGCAGTTGCCCGCTGAGTTGCGCAACGATGCTGAGCAACTGGGGAACCTGGCTGACCTGGTCGATCTGGGCGATGTCCTGGATGTCGCGTTCAATGAGGGTGGTGATGTAGGCGCGTGCCCAGGCCTGACGCCGCGCCGCCGTACTGCGTTGGCGCATTTCGGGGTAGCCACCGGCCAGCACCTCTTGCGTCATGCCATGCGATGGGCTGGTCGTGGATGCGCCTGTGGACCAGTTTTGAGCAAGCGCCCTGACCAGGAAGTCCTGCGGTCGTCTGCCCAGTTCCGACTGCGACAAGGGAAGCAGCGTGAGGATTTCGATACGGCCAGCCAGGCTGTCGGCGATCTGCGGCAGCGCCATCAAATTGGCTGATCCGGTGAGCAAGAAGCGACCTGGTCGCCGGTCGTTGTCGATGGCCAGTTTCAGGGCCAGCAATAACTCGGGCGCGCGTTGTACCTCGTCAATGATGGCGCGGTCCAACCGTCTGACAAAACCCAACGGGTCCGCCTGCACTGCAGCAAGCAGGGCCGGATCGTCCAGCGAAAAATAGGCCATCTCCCCTTCGTATTGGCGTACCAGTGTGGTCTTGCCACATTGACGCGGTCCATTGACAAGCACTACGGGGGTATCGCTCAGAGACTCACGCAACAGCGCATCAAGGTGGCGCGTATAGAGATCAGGCAGCGGAGTGTTCTTCATCGCCGGGGGATTGATTCAAGCTTCGTCCATTTGGGAATATATTATCGTCCAATCTGGATTGCTTGTGCGTCCGTTTGGCTGTGAAGTCTGGCGCGCAGCTCGGTTTTTAGAACCTTGCCGTAATTGTTCTTCGGCAGTTCACTGACGAAGCGGTACTGCTTGGGCCGCTTGAAGCGGGCAATTGTCTGCAGGCAGTGCTGATCAAGCTCTTGCTCGGTGACTTTCGAGCCGCTCTGCACCACGACGAAGGCAACAACCACTTCGCCCCATTCGGCGTCCGGTGCGCCAACCACGGCCACTTCAGCCACGCCCTGCGCCGTCAGCAAGGCTTCTTCGACTTCGCGCGGGTAGATGTTGGAGCCGCCGCTGATGATCAGGTCCTTGCTGCGATCTTTCAGGGTCAGGAAACCATCGGCGTCCAGGCTGCCGACATCGCCAGTAAAAAGCCAGCCGTCCTGAATGGCAGCAGCCGTGGCTTGCGGGTTGTCCCAGTAGCCGGCCATCACGCTGTCGCCCTTGACCAGCACTTCGCCCACTTCGCCGCAGGGCAGCGCCACGCCTCGATCGTCACCCACCCGCAGTTGCACCGGAGTCTGCGCCACACCAACGGAGGCAATGCGCTCGCGGTAACGCGGATGCTGTGTGTCGGTCAGGTGCTGGCGTGACAGCGCGGTGGCCACCATCGGCGTCTCGCCCTGGCCGTAGATCTGCACAAAGCGCGGCCCCATCACGCGCAGCGCACGCTCAATGTCGGCCACATACATCGGCGCGCCGCCATAGACGATGGTCTTGAAGGAGGCGGCTGCATCCTGCTGCGTCAGGCCAGCCTGCTCGGCGTAATCGACCAGTCGCTTGACGATGGTCGGCGCAGCAAAAGTCGAGAGCGGCCCCACGGCGCGGCCCAGTTCAAACAACTCAGCCGGATCAACGCCACCGGACTCTGGTACCACGTGCCGCGCACCAGCCATCAGGTGCGGAATGGCGTACAGACCGGCGCCGTGCGACATGGGAGCACCATAGACGATGGCGTCGTCACTGGACACCGCATCGACGTCCACAAAATAGGTCAGCCCCATGGTCATCAGATTGCGCTGCGTGATCATCACGCCTTTGGGCCGCCCGGTGGTGCCGCTTGTGTAGAACAGCCAGGCCAGCGAGTCGTGGTCACATTCGGCCATCGGCTGCTTGCCGAACTCTTCGTGGGGTGCGAGCAGCGCATCGGCACTTTCGATGTCGATCTGGCGCTCCAATCCGGCCAGTGCCGTTGGCGCCACATCGCTGGTGACAAAGCCCCAGCGCGCGCCGGAGTTTTGAACAATCCACTCGGCTTCGAGCGTGTGCAGCTTGGCGTTGACCGGCACCACGGCCAGACCAGCCCACCAGGCACCAAACAGGATCTCAAGATAGCGCGGATGGTTGCGCATGAACAGCAGCACCCGATCCCCCGGCAGCAGACCGGCGTCAAGCATTTGCCGGGCCAAGCCCGCACTGCGCGCGGCCCACTGGGCGTAGCTCGCGTACGACGATTTGCCGCAATAGATGGCGGTGCGATCGGGATGTTGCAGCGCCTGTCGCAGCAGCAGATTGGCGAGGTTCATTATTGGAGCAATCTTAATCCGCCGTCTGCGCAGCCATGGCGAGCGAGAAAATGACGAGATTGTCATTCTGCGCCTGGCCTCTGTTGTTAAGCTGATCGTTTATGCGGGGATTTGATGAGGGGTGCGGCGCTTGCCGTCTGATCGCGACAAAATGGCTAACCAAAACATGAGACATTTCAAGTTTCCGGCACTGCTCTTTTGCCTTTGTCTTCTTGCCGCCTGCGGTGGCAATGGCAGCGCCGAGGCTCCGTTTTCCGCCAGCACGCCGCATCCCGCTGCCAAGGCGGCTGTGCTGACGGGTGGCTCGGGTGTCGCCATTCACATGTACCAGGCGCTCTATGGCCAGGCTCCCAGCTATGCGATGCTCAATACGTACTCAGCACTGGCAGCAGCCGATGCCTCGGCCTTTGCCAGGAGCTTGACCAACGGCTTTGCCAACACCAGCAACAGCGCTCTGGCCAGGCTGGTGCTCGACAACCTGGGGGTCACGGCCGCCAGCGTGCCTGCGCTCAACGCCCAAGGCCAAAGCGAGTACGCCTTGCTGCTCGATGCCTTGACAAAGATGTTTGCTCAATACGGGCCGGATGCACGCGGTCAGATCATCCTCAACGCCACCCAGCTGCTTGCCGGGCTCGAGAGTGATTCGACCTATGGTGCGGCCGCCGCTGCCTACAACAACCAGGCAGCCAGCCATTTGAGCTACAGCGCCAACCCCTCCAGCACATCAGTCTCACCGGTCGTCGCCAGTGCGTTCAATGGCAATGTGGTGCTGGGCAGTCCGACCGGCAACAGCATCCGTGCCAACGTCTTTTCGCCCGATCAGAGCGGCAGTGTCTGGCTCGTTTACGGCAGCACGCCCGGGCTGTACGACGCCAGGACAGCCGTTTCTACGCTGGTCGCAGCCAAACCACTTGAAATCCCGATCGACGGCCTGCTGGCAGACACCCGATATTTCTATCGTCTGCATATTCAGAGTTCGTCTGGAGGTGTTGAAGGCTTTACGACCGAGTACAGCTTTCAGACGGCCCGACCACCTGGAGCCGCCTTTACTTTTGCCATCCAGGGCGATTCGCACCCGGAACGCCTGAATACACAGTTTGACCCGGACCTTTACACCCGCACACTTCTAACTGCCGCCGCCGACAAGCCCGATTTCTATATCCTCAGCGGCGATGACTTCAGCGTTGACTTGCTCGATCCGACAACCATCGATGCAGCCAAAGTCACGGCACGTTATACCTTGCAGCGTCCCTTTCTGGGTCTGATCGGATCTTCTTCACCGGTCTTCATGGTCAACGGCAACCATGAGCAGGCGGCGGCCTACCTGCTTGACGGAACCCCGAACAACGTGGCCGTCTGGGCTCAAAATGCGCGCAATGCCCACTATTCCCAACCGGCGCCCGACGGTTTCTACAGTGGCAACAGCGTTCCAGTGCCCTATATAGGGTTATTGCGCAACTACTTCGCCTGGACCTGGGGTGACGCCCTGTTTGTGACCATCGATCCCTACTGGGCTTCCCCCGTCGCGGTTGACAATGTTTTTGGCGGCGCCGCCAAGAGAGCCAATATGTGGGATGTCACGCACGGCGACGTACAGTACCAATGGTTGAAAAAAACGCTGGAAACGAGCAAGGCCAGGTACAAGTTTGTCTTTGCCCACCATGTGATGGGAACCGGCAGAGGCGGCATTGAGCTGGTGCGCCTGTGGGAGTGGGGTGGCGAAGACGGCAAAGGTATCAGCTACTTTGCCCAGCAGCGCCCGGGTTGGACATCGCCGATTCATCAACTCCTGGTGAAAAACGGCGTCACCATTTTCTTCCAGGGACATGACCATATCTGGGTGCGTCAGCAAATTGACGGCGTGACCTACCAGACCCTGCCAGAGCCGGCAGATCCGAACTACACACTCTGGAATAGCGACGCTTACCTGTCCGGAGACAAGTTTCCCAACACTGGGTACACAAGGGTCAGTGTGGCTCCCTCCGGTGTCAGGGTTGAATACGTCCGCACCTACCTTCCGAAGGACGAAGGCCCCGGCAAAGTCAACGGAAGTACGGTTTTCAGCTACACGATTCCATGAGCTACAGAACATGAGCTATTTCAGATTGCTGGTCCTGACTTTTGTCGTTTCGCTGCTTGCCGCCTGCGGTGGCAATGGCAGCGCCGAGGCTCCGTTTTCCGCCAGCACGCCGCATCCCGCTGCCAAGGCGGCTGTGCTGACGGGTGGCTCGGGTGTCGCCATTCACATGTACCAGGCGCTCTATGGCCAGGCTCCCAGCTATGCGATGCTCAATACGTACTCAGCACTGGCAGCAGCCGATGCCTCGGCCTTTGCCAGGAGCTTGACCAACGGCTTTGCCAACACCAGCAACAGCGCTCTGGCCAGGCTGGTGCTCGACAACCTGGGGGTCACGGCCGCCAGCGTGCCTGCGCTCAACGCCCAAGGCCAAAGCGAGTACGCCTTGCTGCTCGATGCCTTGACAAAGATGTTTGCTCAATACGGGCCGGATGCACGCGGTCAGATCATCCTCAACGCCACCCAGCTGCTTGCCGGGCTCGAGAGTGATTCGACCTATGGTGCGGCCGCCGCTGCCTACAACAACCAGGCAGCCAGCCATTTGAGCTACAGCGCCAACCCCTCCAGCACATCAGTCTCACCGGTCGTCGCCAGTGCGTTCAATGGCAATGTGATTCTTGGCGCGCCAACGAGTAGCTCCCTAGCGCTCAAATTGTTTTCGTCGGACCAAAGCGGCGTGATCAGCATTGAATACGGAACGCAGCAGGGCAATTACGGTAACCGCACAAGCGCCACGTCGCTGGTGGCGGGTGAGCCGCTGCTGATGACACTTGAAGGTCTGAGTGCCAACACAGCGTACTACTACCGTGTGAATTTTCAGCCTGTCAGCGCAGCGCTGGGTGTCGGGACCGAGTACTCCTTCCACACCGCGCGGCCGGTCGGCAGCACCTTCACATTCACGCTGCAGGCAGACTCGCATCTCGATGAAAACTCCAGCCTCGATCAGTACCACAACACACTGGCCAACGTGCTGGCAGACAAGGCTGACTTTCATATTGATCTGGGTGACACCTTCATGACGGAAAAACATACCCAGGCCCTGATTGCAACCGTCCTGATGGCACCCGATCAGACCACGGTGAACAACCGCTATATCTATGAGCGAACCCACTTTGGCCTGTTCGCCCACTCGGTGCCGCTGTTTCTGGTCAACGGCAACCATGACGGAGAGCTCGGTTGGCTTGCCAACGGGACAGCCCAGGTGCTGCCCGTCTGGGCTGCCCAAGCCCGGCAGAGCTACTTCGTCAATCCCAAGCCAGGCCCTTTTTACGGTGGTGACCCCTACCTCGAACCCTTCATAGGCGAACGGGCATCCTGGTACTCCTGGCAGTGGGGTGACGCGCTGTTTTTGGTGCTTGACCCCTACTGGGGAAGCAAGGCCCAGGCGAGCAAGGATGGCTGGAATCTGACATTGGGCGAACGACAGTACCAGTGGCTTGCCAGCACACTGGCAGCGAGCACGGCAAAGTACAAGTTCATCTTCATTCACAACCTGGTTGGCGGGCTCGACGGCCAGATGCGCGGCGGCGTGGAAGCTGCGCCCTATTTTGAATGGGGTGGCAAGAATGCGGACGGCAGCGATGGCTTCGCACTCCAGCGTCCGGGCTGGGCTATGCCAATTCACCAGTTGCTGGTCAAGAACAAGGTCACTGCGGTCTTTCATGGGCATGACCATCTGTACGTCAAGCAAGACCTTGATGGCATCATCTACCAGGAAGTACCTCAGCCCAGCGCCATCAACAATGCCAACGGGCCAAATCAGGCCACGGCTTATCACTACAGCAGCGGCACGGTTCAGAGCAGTTCAGGCCATTTGCGTGTGAGCGTGACGCCGACCGCAGTGATTTCGGAGTACGTGCGCTCCTGGCTCCCCGCGAGTGAAAATGCGTCACGGAAGAATCGACAGGTGGATGACCGCTGGACGGTTGCCCCGCGTTGACATCGATGCCAGCATCAGCATATGAAAATTCTCCTGGTTGAAGACGAGCGAAAGATTGCGGATTTCGTCTGCGAAGGACTGGCAGCCCGCGGCATGACGGTACAGCACGTTGACAACGGCCATGCCGGCTACCAATGTGCCGCTGGCGGCGAGTTTGACGTCGTGCTGCTCGACATCATGCTGCCCGGGCGTGACGGTTTGTCGGTGCTCTCGGAGCTTAGACACAAGGGCGTTGCAACACCGGTCATTCTTCTGACCGCGCGCAACGAGCTGGGTGATCGCGTCAAGGGACTCGATCTTGGCGCCGATGACTATCTGGCCAAGCCGTTCTACGTTGAAGAACTGGCCGCCCGCATCCATGCACTGCTGCGCCGGGATCATCAAAGCACCTTGCAGGTCGGCGAGGTTCGATTGGACCGCGTCAGAAGAGAGGCGATCTGCCACGGTCACACGGTTGAGCTCACAACACGGGAATTCAGCCTGCTGGAGTACTTGATGCGCTCGGCCGGCGAAGTTTTCACGCGCAGTCAGATCCTCGAACACGTATGGGGTTACGACTTCGATCCATCAACCAATGTGGTGGACGTTTGTGTCAAGCGCATCCGCGCGAAGATGGAGGAACTCCCTGGCATCGACAGAGGCAGCTCCCCGATCGAAGCGGTCCGCGGGTCGGGCTACCGGTTTCGCGCAGAGGCATGATCATGTCGTTTCGTCTGCGCCTGTTTCTTACCGCCGCGGCCATCGTGGCCGTCGTTCTGGCCGTGGTCATGCTTACCGGTTGGTCCAGAGTCATGGAGTTCGAGCTGAGCAGACTTGACTCCCGCCTGTGCAGCGAGGCCAGACGCCTGGCGGTCGAAGATTTTCCTGCAGATCAACTGCCACGTCTCGAAATCGACATCGTGGAAAAGCTGCACCTGAGTGCGCCCGATCAATTGCTGCTGCAGTTTGTGGACACATCGACCGATCGTCGTTATCAGTCGGCCGGTTGGGACGGCACTTTGCTGCCCGAATCATCGGGTTGGAGCCCTCTGGTCGATCACGCAAGTGCTGCTCAGCCGGGTTCTTCGGTGCGCAGACGCCACGATCCGTCCCGTGGCGAATGCTCACTGGCATCCTTTGCTTCGCACAGCGATTCGTGGCGCGCTGCGCGCTCAGACGTATCGGGTCTCATCGGGGTGGTTGCAGCCAACCTGAAAGCGCCCAAGGCAGAGATTCAGGCTGCCCTGTTTGGCGCCTTGCTGGTGGAAATTCCCATCGCACTGGTCCTCACCGCTCTGGGCGCGTGGCTGCTTTCCGCTTTCACCGTCAAGCCCGTCAACCGTTTGCGTGAATCAATGAAAGCGGTGACACCAGCGGCGCTCGATCAACGCCTGTCCGAGTTTGGCGAAGACCAGGAATTCAAGGACCTGATCAGCGCCTACAACACCATGCTCGAGCGGCTGCAGCGCAGCTTCCAGCAGGCCTCCCGTTTTTCTGCCGATGCCGCACACGAACTCAAGACACCGCTGACCATTCTGCGCGGTCGCATCGAGCAAGCACGCAGGAGGGCGGGTAGCGAGGAGCTGCACTCCGAGCTTTCCGACTTGCTCGACGAGGTGGGCCGCCTGTCTGCGATCACGCGAAAGTTGTTGCTGTTGTCGCAGGCCGACGCCGGCAAAATCGAATTGAGTCAGGAGTCGGTCCATCTGACCCCGCTCCTGAATGAGTTGGTGGCCGATGCGCAAATGATGGTGGATGATCGAAAGCTGTCGTCCTCCATCAGCGCCGATTTGATCGTCAGCGGGGACGCCGTGCTGCTGCGACAGTTGCTCAACAACCTGCTCAGCAATTGTGTTCGCTATTCCCTGGCAGGCGGATTCATCGACGTCAGTGCCCGGCGTGCTTCGGGTCTTGTTGAAATTGTTTTTTCCAACTCCTGCCAGCCCATAGGACCAGCTGAGCGAGCACGGTTCTTTGAGCGCTTTTTCCGGGGCGATGCGTCACACAACCGACTGCTTGATGGCACCGGCCTGGGTCTGAGCCTTGCTCTGGAAATAGCCAAGGCGCACAGGGGTGGTTTGACCTTGCTACCCGGTCCCGATGACGAGGTCCGACTGCAACTGCTGTTACCGATTGAATGACGAAGATGTCATTTATGGCGAGCCCTGACTGACTACGATTTGGCTCATGGTGGATAGCGAATTTCCGCTATGCACGTTTTACCAGGGAGCACAAATATGAAGGTCAGAGCACGACTCGTTGGTTTGATGATGATTGGCGCAGCCCTTGTGGCATGCGGAGGTGGCGCTGAGGAACCAGTCGCATCAGTTGTCACTGTCAGTCTTCCGCGCGCTGCTGCCAACGCCGCGCTGCCCGGCGGTGGCAGCAGCGTTGCCATTCAGGTCCATCAGGCGCTCTACGGCACGGCGCCTGGCAATGCGATGTTCCTGGAATACTCCACCCAGGCTGCTACAAATCCCTCTGCATTCGCCATGAAGCTGGAGTCAAACTTTGCCAAGACCAGCCATGCTGCGCTGGCCAAAATCGTTCTCGATAATCTTGGCGTTACTGCCGCCACAGTCTCTGCAAAAAACGTCCAGGGTCAAAGTGAATATGCGCTACTGCTGGCGGCTGTGGAGCAACTGTTTGCGACCTACCCAACGATGCGCGGCCAGGTCATTATGAACATGGCCGGTTTGTTGGCGGGCCTCGAAGCAGATCCAACCTACGGTGCGGCAGCGACTGCACACAACCGCCAGGCGGGTGCCAATCTAAGCTACAGCTCCAGCGCTTCCAATACGGTGGCCGCGGCTGTCAGCGTCAGCGGCACGATCAAGCCCGACCCCACCGCGCCAGCCTTCAACATGGCCCAGACGATCTCGGACGGCGCGCAGAGCACAACCATGGCGTTTTCCGGCGTTGCGTTGATGACCGGCAATCTCGCGGCGCAGTCCTTCTTCCCGCCGGGCAAGGTGGCTGACTACACCGGGTTCCAGTACCTGCGAGACAACGACCCCGACAGCATGGGGCACAACACGAGCTTCCTGACACGCATAGCCAACAACATCATCTACATTCTGAACGAGAGCCAGCTGAGCAAGCTCTCGGCGCTGGCAGCCGCCCAACAGACCCAGGTGGATCTCTACGGCTACAAGCGCTATCCACTGATGCAGGCGTTTCGTCGACTTATCGAAGGCAATATTCCTTCAGGCTCTACCGGCTTGAACCTCAACGCAGTCAAGAAGGCCTCGCGCGAGCTCTATCTGATCGACGGCCAGATCAGCTTTGACCGTGCTGTGCTCTACGCCAGCGTCATCAACTCGCTCGATACAACGCAGAAGGCTTATCTGGACGCGATGAAGGGCAAAGGCTGGAGTTCCTGGCCCGACATCACGGATGCCCAGATCAACAGCAAGATGATGGGCTTGGCGCAGGGCTCGAAGGTGGCCGTGATGACTTACGCCAGCGACATCTTCAGCTGGTATGCAGGTTCGCTTGAAGCCGACATCTATTTCTGCCCGGAGCGTCATGGCACCTACTACGGCGGCTTCTACATCAAGGACGCGCCTGCCGTTGGCCACGAGGGCTACAGTATTGACGAGCAGATGACAGCGACGGCCGGTTCCGCGCTCATCGACACCTCCAGGGGCTACGTCACACAGGAACAGGCAACAGTCATGTACAGCCTGGTGGCGACGCAAAAGGACAACCTGAATTCCATCGTCTCGACACGAACCCAAATCGCCACGCTGCTGCGCACACTGCTGGGTTCGTCCGCTTCGGCCGACTCGGTCAGGACGCAGGTGCTGGCACTCTCGGGAACCTACGGCGATCTCGATGGCGCCAACAACTATTACTACGCAACGACGTTCCAGCAGGTTTACAAGACCCTGACTGCCGAGCAGAAAACCAAGTTCGCGACGCTACGCAAGTCCATGATGTCGGGCAAGTATGCCGACGGCACCGCCTTCGATTTTTCGGTTGCCAGCACGCCATTCCTCTACTCGACGGTGCTGACCGATGCGCAAATCGCACCCTATATCTCTGATGCTGTCACAAGTCTGTTGTTCTTTGAACCTTGAAAGGAAATTAACCATGAAAACCATGCGTGCACTATTTGGCTTTGCGTTGGCCGGGTGCTGTGCCCTGCTCGCCATCGCGCAGGACAAGCCGGCCGAGAAGCCACAGACTCCGGCATCGCGGCCCGGCGCCTCTAGCCGGCACGAGCCGCCACCACAAGCCTTTGCAGATTGCAAGGGAAAGAAAGCCGGCGATGCGATTCAACACACGACTCCGGAGGGCAAAGTCGCAGCCACCTGCCAAGAGTCCGCCAGCGGGCTGGTAGCGAGACCGGACCAGCCGAAGAATCCGCCTCCCAAGAAATGAAGCAGTTGACGGCTGGCGAGCAACTGACACTGAAAACACTTGCAGATTCGTTCTACGAGGTTGTTCCGCTCGAACTCAGGACCTACTGCTCGCTAACGTCCGCCATATCGAAAGCCGTGCTGCATCACTTCGAAATTCAGTCCAGCATTGTTCCGTGTCAGCTTTGGTGTGCGGCACCAACCAATAACTTTGTGATTGGCTTCATTGGCAACAAAAAGATCGAGGGGAAGTGGGATGGTCACGCAATTTGCATGGCTGGCAACTGGCTTATTGATACCGCTTTGCACCATCTGC
>CAZZLB010000037.1:0-13176 GCA_964654655.1 uncultured Rhodoferax sp.
TGGAACAGCCCACACCGCGGGTTGCCTTGGGCCAGGCACTGCGCGGCATTGCCACGTCAGCCATCGACATCAGCGACGGCCTGCTGGGCGACCTGGGCCACATCCTGAGGCAATCGGGCCTTGGCGCAACCGTCCAGGCCGATGCCGCCAGCGCGCTGGTTGCGTCACGCGACCTGTACCGCGACTACTTGACCCTCCCCGGCCAAAGCATAGCCATGGATCGGTGGCGCAGCTTCGCCCTGGCCGGTGGCGACGATTACGAGTTGTTGTTCAGCGCGCCGGTCTCGGCCCGCGCGCAAGTGATGCAAGCGGCTGCGTCGAGTCAGACCAGGGTGACACGGATTGGCGCCATCGAGCAGGAGAGCGGATTGCGCCTGATCGACAACGAGGGCCGGCAACTGCCCAACCAGTACAGTTCGTTTGACCACTTTGCCTGAGTTTTATACAATCTGAATATTGATTATTCAAATTGTATGAATTTATTTTCTCGTGATTTGTCCGTGACGCTGCAGCGCATGGCACTGCAATTTCCCGTCGTGGCCGTGACGGGCCCCAGGCAATCGGGCAAGACCACACTGGTGCGGCAGGTGTTTGGCGACAAGCCCTACGTGTCTCTGGAAGACCCGATAGAACTGAGCTTTGCGCAAACTGACCCGCGCGGCTTCTTGCAACGCTTTGCGCGAGGCGCCATTTTTGACGAGGCCCAGCGCTGGCCCGACCTGTTTTCTCACTTGCAAGGCATGGTGGATGCCGACCGCACACCAGGTCGCTTTATTCTGACCGGATCGCAACAGTTCGGACTGATGGCAGGTATCACGCAGTCACTGGCTGGGCGCATTGGGCTCGCCCGCTTGCTTCCCTTGGCCCTGTCGGAGATCAAGCTGGGGACCAGCGATGAGCTTCACACCCATCTTTGGCGTGGAGCGTATCCGGCACTCTGGCAAAGCCAGTGCACCATCATGGACGCCAACGACTGGTTTGGATCCTACGTTCTCACCTACATTGAGCGCGACGTGCGCCAGCTTCTGCAGGTACAAAATCTCACTACTTTTCAACGCTTTGTGCGCCTGTGTGCCGGGCGAAGTGGCACCTTGCTGAATCTGGTGTCACTGGCAACGGATGCCGGCATCAGCCACACCACAGCGCGGCAATGGCTCTCGGTACTGGAATCGAGCGAACTCCTGTTTTTGCTGCCACCCTACCACCGCAATTTCGGCAAGCGCCTGGTAAAAACACCCAAGCTTTACTTCACAGACACCGGTCTTGCCGCCTGGCTGCTTGGCATCCGTGACCCCCAATTGCTGGCACTGCACCCAATGCGGGGCGCCCTTTTCGAAACATGGGTGCTCAACGAATTCCGCAAGCATCGTCTGAACCGTGGTTTGCCCACCGACCTCTACTTCTGGCGCGACAACAACGGACTGGAAGCCGATCTGGTGTTCGAGGCCAACGACGGACTGCAATGTGTCGAAATCAAGTCCAGCCAGACCATCACGCCAGACCTGGTACGCGCCGGTCAGCGCGCCTCCCGATTTGTGAACGAACCCGCACCCGCCCCCTGGCTGATTCACGGCGCGCCAGAAAACTACACCCGCGACGGCGTGCGCTGCATCAGCTGGCAGCGCTTTGCCGATCCGCAGCAGGCTTAAGGGCACAACAGATAATCCCACCATGTCCGAGAGCCAGTCCGCTGTTCAAGATTCACCGAAACCCGGTACCCGCTTCATGCTGGAGCAGCCCGCGCATTTGATCGCACTGGGCTTTGGCTCGGGCTTGAGCCCGGTCGCGCCCGGTACGGCCGGTACCCTTTGGGCTTGGGCCGCTTTCACCCTCCTGCAACCCTGGATGAACGAACTGGACTGGGCGTGGCTCATCGCCGCCGCGCTGCCGCTGGGCTGCTGGGCCTGCAGCGTCTGCGCCAGAAACATGCGCGTGCCCGACCCGGGCAGTATCGTCTGGGATGAGATCGTGGCCTTCTGGCTGGTGCTGTGGCTGGTCACACCCACCGGCTTTTCAGGCCAGTTGCTGGCTTTCGCGCTGTTTCGCTTCTTTGATGCGGTGAAGCCCGGCCCGGTGGGATGGGCTGACGCTTTGTTCCACCAGCTCGATACCGCCCATGACCGCCATGCCTGGCACAAAGCCGGCCTTGGCATCATGCTGGACGACCTGGTGGCGGCCGCCTGCACGCTGCTGGTCATCGCCGCCTGGAGATTTGTTCAATGAGTACTGCAACGCCCGGAACGGAACCGTTGGTATCCGGGCAGGTGGTTTCGCTGTCCCGACTGCTGCTGGAAAAGAAGCTCAGGCTGGTCACGGCCGAAAGTTGCACCGGCGGACTGATTGCGGCCGCCTGCACCGATCTGGCCGGCTCCAGCGCCTGGTTCGAGCGCGGCTTTGTCACCTACTCCAATGATGCCAAGATGGAGTTGCTGGGTGTAGAGGAGCGCCTGCTGCGCCGCGCCGGTGCCGTCTGCGAAGGCGTGGCACGCGCGATGGCGACGGGCGCACTGGCGCACTCGAAGGCGCAGGTGGCGGTCGCCGTCACCGGTGTGGCCGGCCCGACTGGCGGCAGTGCGTCCAAGCCGGTCGGCACCGTCTGGTTCGGCTTTGCCGTGCCGGGTCGGGTAATCACCGAGAAGTGTCGCTTCGACGGGGACCGTGCGGCCGTGCGAGCGGCCACCGTGCGACATGCCTTCACAAGACTTCTGGAACTGGTGAGTCAATAGCTGTCATTGCGGACCCCGGATCGGAGTCCGGGGCAGGCCCGATCCGCAATCCATGACTCGCGTAGCACTGGATCCCGAATCAAGTTCGGGATGACAGCATCAAGCCCGGGGTGGCAAGCTCAAGCCCGGATGAAATTCTGCAGCCGCCGGCGCGGCGCCGGCTCGACCGGCGGCGCATAGCCGACACGTGCCCACATCTGAACGGTTTGTGCTGGAAGCGAGGCGCCGCACAGCGCATGGATGTCGGCGTAGGGTTTGGCCTGTTCCGGGTATTCCTGCAGCGCCTGTGACAGCGGCTGCATCGACAGGCCGTGTGCCGTGGCCGCCAGTTGCACGCGGGCGTAGGCACGACCGGCGTTGATTTGTGTGACACGGTCATTGCCCTCGCTCACCAGCCACAGGAAGCCGGGTGTCGAGTCGAGCTTCTGGCCGAAGTCCTTGATCTGGCTGGTGGTGGCGTAGTCGTCGGGCGCCGGCGCCTTGCTGCGGTCGAACAGGCCCAGTCGATTGAGCAGCCACACCGTCGGGTCCAGATTCGAGAGCCCATCGCGATGCGCGGCAATCTCGCTCGCACCGACACGCAGCACGTCATAGGATTCCATGATGGTGCGCGGCGTGCTCAGCTCAATGCGCCAGGCCTCCAGCGCCAGGCTGCGATGCCGCGCCAGTGCATCGGCCTGCCCGAGGTCAGCATGTCCAAAGCCCAGTGTGTGGGGCAGCACCGCCTGTTGCATGGCCTGCCAGGCCGCAGGCGCCACCGGTCGCGATGCGTCGTAGGCGCTGCGGTTGGTGTGGCGCAGCAGAATCTGACCGAACAGCGGGTCCTTGCCAATCATCGCGTCCGGCACCAGCCTGATGTGCGCCACCGGACGTGTGTCGAGCTTCTCAGGCCCGAAGGCACCCTGCGGGAACAGGGTGATGTCGGCGCGCAGGCCGAGTTCGCGCGCGGCCAGATCCAGAAGCTCCAGGAAAGTGCCGTGGCTCATCATGATCTGGCGCGACTGCGGATCGGTTTGCGGCAGCAGGCGCTTGAGATCACAGCTCAGGACGATCTCGCCCGGTGTGCTCAAGTCAACCACCCAGGACTGCAGATTGTGCGAGTGCGGTGCCAGAATCGCGTGGCTCAGCAACCAGCGCCGCACATCCGTGCCCGTGCTGGCGTCATGTGCGGGGCCGCGCCACGCCTCAATCGCCTCGTCGGGCATCCGGTTGGAACTGCAAGCCGGGAGGGCAGCTGCGCCCAAGGTTGCGGCGGCTATGCTGCCACCGCCCGCGATACGAAGAAAGTTGCGACGTTGCATGCGTTGTTTGCTCGACTAAGGTTTCAGATGGGGAGCACGAAATGAATTGTGCAAAAGAACGCCTTACACCACAATGCACAAAAGCACATAGCAGAAATGCACTTATGAATACCACCCTGCAAGACGATTTTGACTGGAGTCTGGTGCGCTCCTTCCTGGCGGCGCTGGACCAGGGCAGCCTGCTGGGCGCGGCGCGGCAACTGCACATGAGTCAACCGACTTTGGGACGCCACATCGCAGAGCTGGAGAGTCAGTTGGGCGTGGTACTGTTCGAGCGAACCGGGCGTGGCCTGGTGCCCACGGCCACCACGCTGCAACTGGCACCATCGGCGCGCAGCATGGAAGCCGGCGCCATGCAACTCTCACGCACACTATCGGGCACGCAGAGCCAGAGCGCTGGCACGGTGCGCATCACAGCCAGTGTCCCTGTAGCCGTCCAGGTGATGCCACCAGTGCTGACTGCCATGCGCCGCGCTCTGCCCGACATCCAGATCGAACTCGTCTCCAGCAACCAGGTCAGCAACCTGTTGCGCCGCGAGGCCGACATTGCCGTGCGCATGGTGCGACCGGAGCAGGGTTCGCTCATCGCCAGGAAGATCGGGGATGTGCGCCTGGGCGCCTACGCCAGCCGGGGCTATCTGGAAAGCCATGGACCTTTGCGCAAGGCCGCCGATCTGTTGCAGCACGAACTCATAGGCAGTGACACCGACCCAGCCATCCTGCAAGGCTTTGCCGCCATGGGTTACCCGGTCACGCGCTCGACCTTCGCCCTGCGCAGCGACGACCTCATCGTGCAGTGGCAGGCCGTGCGCGCCGGACTGGGAGTGGGTTTTTGCGCCGAATACATGGCACGCGGCGACGCAAATCTGGTCGAAGTGCTACCCGGTCAGCTCAAAATCCCGTCGCTGCCGATGTGGCTGGCGGTGCACCGAGAAATCCGCACAAGCACACGCATTCGCTGTGTTTTTGATTTTCTGGCCGAAACGCTTCCGGGAGCGATTTGAACCATGAGCAAGCACTTCTTGCAACGCCCCGCCAGCACCACCAGACCGGAAGTGGATGTCCAGACGCGGTTGTTGTATGCCGCTTATGAACGAAAGCCGATGAACGTACTGATGACGATAGGCGCGACCCTGCTTATCACAGGACTCTTGTGGCCATACTTCCCGGCACCCACCCTGACACTCTGGGCCGCTGCCATCTTCATCGTGGCGGCACTGGGCTACCTGGAATGCAAGGCGTTTGAGCGGGCGGCGCCGCGGTCGCACAAAATTGCACCGTGGAAGGCGCTCTTTCTTGTCCAGTCCACCCTGGCTGGCGCGACATGGGCCATCGGCCCGAGCCTGATGCTTGCGGATGCCAGCGCAGCAGAATTGACTTTGTTCATCGCCATATTGCTCGCGGTCTGTTCTGTCGCCACAACCTCCATGGCAGAGCAGCCTACCGCCATGATGGCTTTCGTAAGCACAATGACCGTGCCGCCAGCCCTCATTCTCTGGAACAGGGGGGACAAACTCGAAAGCCTGGTCGGGTTGGCCTTGTTGTTTGGCATGATCCTGTCGGTCTTCGTTGGCCGGCGTCTGAACCAGTCAATGCGTGATCTGCTTGCCACGCAGGGCCGCACACGTGCCATCCTCGATACAGCGCTGAACGCCATCATCGAAATCGACGCACAGGGCCGCATCGCAGACTGGAACCAGCGTGCCCACACCCTGTTCGGCAGGACCCGAAGCGATGCCCTCGGTCTGACGCTGGAAGAAGCAATCATCCCGCTACGGGACCGCCAGGCATTCCACAACGACCTCAGCGCCAGCATGGCGCGACGCGCGGAGTTCGTGCTGAACCGCCGTACCGAGAGAACTGCGATGCGCAAGGATGGCAGCGAATTCCCCGTGGAGATGACGGTGACGCCTCTGAAAAGTGGCACTGCATGGCACTTTACGGCCTTCATTGCCGACATCACCGAAAGAAAGCTGGCTGAAGCCAAGGTCAGGGACAGCGAGGAGCGCTATCGCACCTTGATCGAGTGGTCGCCCGTGGCGATCTCGGTTCATTGCGCCGGCCAACTCGTTTTTGCCAATCCGGCTGCAGTCCATTTGTTTGGCGCGCAGAGCGAGAAGGACTTGTTGGGGCGGGCAGCCATCGATCTGATTCACCCGGATTACCGCCAGGCCATTTCAGACCGGGTTCGCTCGATCACTGTCAGCGGCGGTTCAGCTCCGATGATCGAAGTGAAGTGCCTCCAGCTCGATGGCACGGTGGTCGACGTCGAGATTCAGTCCAGATCCATGACCTACGACGGAAAGCCGGCGGTGCTTGGAGCCATGCGGGACATCACTGCGAGCAAGCAGGCCGAGGAAGCCCAACGCATTGCCACCACGGCCATGGAATCACAACAGGGCATGACCATTACCGACGCCCGGGGCAGCATCCTGCGCGTCAATCGGGCGTTCACCGAAATAACTGGTTACAGCGCGGACGAGGTGCTCGGTCGCAACCCACGCCTGCTCGCCTCCGGAAGGCACGACGCCGACTTTTACACCGCCCTGTGGAACACCCTGGGTCAATGCGGTTCCTGGCAGGGTGAGATCTGGAACCGCCGCAAGAGTGGCGAGATCTACCCTGAATGGCTTTCCATCACTGCGGTCAGGAACGACGCGGATCAAACAACACATTACGTAGCCGCATTTACAGACATCACCTCACGCAAGTCAGCGGAGGACCAGATCCAGAGTCTGGCCTTTTTTGACCCCTTGACGCGGCTGCCCAACCGCCGACTGTTGATGGACCGGTTGGACCAGGCGCTGACCAGCAGTGTGCGGCATCAACACAAGAACGCCCTGCTCTTTATAGATCTGGACGACTTCAGGACGCTCAATGACACGCTGGGTCATTTTCAGGGAGACACGCTGCTCGAACAGGTGGCGCAACGTCTGATTGCCTGTGTGCGCGAAGGCGATACCGTGGCGCGTCTTGGCAGCGACGAGTTTGTCGTACTGATTGAAGACCTCAGCGGCAGTGACATCGAAGCGGCGAGTCAGGCCAAGAACGTCATCACCAAGATCATTGCCGCGCTCAAGCAGCCTTACCAACTTGCCAGCGGTGAGCATTACAGCACGCCCAGCATCGGAGTCACGCTGTTTGGCTCCGATCCTCAGGAGAGCAGGGATGCACCATTGAAACGCGCCGAACTGGCCATGTTCCAGGCCAAGGCATCGGGCAGAAACGGCCTGAGCTTTTTCGACCCGCAGATGCAGATAGAAGTGATGCAGCGTGCTGCCCTGGAGGCGGATTTGCACGAAGCGGTATTGAGCAGGCAGTTTCTGCTGCACTACCAGGCGCAGGTGGTCGGTGCTGATCGCCTCACCGGTGTTGAGGCACTGGTGCGCTGGATGCACCCGGTGCGCGGGCTGATCCCGCCGGCCGATTTCATTGCCGTCGCAGAAGAAACGGGGCTGATCGTTCCGATCGGACAGGCGGTCCTGAAGGCAGCCTGCGAACAACTTGCCGAGTGGGCCAGGCAGCCCGCGATGGCGCAGCTCAGCGTGGCGGTCAATGTCAGTGCCCGTCAGTTCCAGCACGAGGACTTTGTCGCCAATGTAAAGGCAGCGCTGGCTGGTGCTGGCGCCAATCCGAAACGCCTCAAACTCGAGCTCACGGAGAGTCTGCTGGTCAAGGATGTAGAGGGCATCATCGCCAAGATGAATACGCTCAAGGCCATGGGCGTCAATTTTTCCCTGGATGATTTCGGCACCGGCTATTCGTCCTTGTCCTACCTGAAACGTCTGCCGCTGGACCAGCTCAAGATCGACCAGAGTTTCGTCAGAAACATTCTGACCGACCCGAACGACGCGGCCATTGCCAGGATGGTCATTGCGCTGGCCGACAGCCTGGGACTGACCGTCATAGCCGAAGGGGTTGAAATCGAGGCTCAACGTGACTTTCTGGCGCACCAGGGATGCCATAGTTACCAGGGATACCTGTTCAGTCGGCCACTGCCCATCAATGACTTCGAAGCGTTTGCGCGACCAGCTACACTGCGGGCCTGACAGTGTTCTCTATCCATCTCGAATTGACCAACGCCCATGACTGCTCAGACCGTCAGCCCGACCCTGCAACAAATCGGGCAAACCAGCGCAAGACTCGGCGCCCGGCTCAACCAGGCAGTGGAGTGGCTGTGTGCCCTGATCCTGGGTGTTCTGGTGCTCGACGTTGGCCTGGGCGTGTTCGGCCGTTATGTGATTGAGCTACCTGTCACCTGGACGGAGGAACTAGCGCGCTACCTCATGATATGGGCTGCCCTGCTGGCGGTCTCCAGCGGTGTCGCCCGGCGCGAACACGTGGCCGTCACAGCGCTGCTGGATCGCCTGCCGGCGCGAAGCCGGCGTCAGGTTTGTGTGGCCATCGACGCCTTGGCCTTCGCCTTTTTCGCCTTCCTGTGCTACTTTGGCATAGGCATGACCCGTCAGGGCGCCAGCCAGTACGCCACTATCTTTGATATGACGATGTGGATTCCCTTTGCAGCCGTGCCGGTATCGTCAGCACTGGTCTGTGTGCAGTTGCTGCTGTCCGGTCTGCGCGACTTCACTGCCGGCACCGCGCCGGCGAACCTCCAGGGAGAAGCATCATGATGTGGGTTCTGGTGCTGTTCTTTGTACTGCTGGCGGTCGGTGTGCCGATCGGCTTTGTCCTGGGTATTGCCGGCGTGCTGGGCATCATGCAGGTTGGCGGCACCGAAATGCTGGCAATGGCACCGCAGCGCTATTTCGCCGGGCTCGATCTCTTTACCTTCCTGGCCATGCCGCTGTTCATCTTTGCCGGTGAAATCATGAACCGGGCCGGCATCACGGAGCGTCTGGCGGCCTTTGCCGACGCGCTGGTGGGCCATCTGCGCGGCGGCATGGCGCAGTCGTGCATGGTGTCCTCGGTGCTGTTTGCCGGCATCACCGGCGCAGCGGTTGCCGAGGCAGCCGCCTTTGGCAGCACCATGGTCCCGGCCATGACCAAGAACGGCTACAAGCGGCCCTTTGCGTGCGCTGTGGTCGTTGCCGGGTCGATCATCGGCCCGACGATTCCGCCGTCCAATCTGATGGTGATCTACGGCTCCATGATGGGTGTATCGATCGCTGGCCTGTTTGCGGCAGGCATCCTGCCAGGCCTGGTGATGGGCCTGTTCTGCATGTGTGTCATCGCCGGCCTGGGGCGGCGCCTGAACCTGCCCAAAGGAGCAGAGCGACCCAGCCTGCGCCGCGTACTCTACGCCTTTCGTCACAGCCTGAGCGCGCTGGTGATGCCGGTGCTGATTCTGGGTGGCATTCTCAGCGGCATCGTGACGCCGACCGAAGCCGCCGCCATCGCCGTCTTTTACGCGCTGGGCCTCGGGATGTTTGTGTACCGTCTGGTCAAGCTGGCCGATCTGGTAGACATGTTGGTGCGCACAGCGCGCGTCACGGGCGTCGTTTTCCTGATCATCGCCGCCGCCTCCATCCTGAGTTGGTGGATGACCTTCATGCAGTTGCCGCAGATGATCACGCAGCTGTTTCTGGGGGTGTCGTCCAACCCCTCGACCATCATCCTGATGATCCTGTTGCTGCTGTTGGTTCTGGGCATGTTCATGGACATCAACGCCATTCTGATCGTGCTGGGCCCGATTCTTGGCGCGCTGGCCACCTCGATCGGCATGAATCCGGTGCAGGCCGGCTTGATGATTGTGCTGGCGTTGAACATCGGTCTCATGACGCCACCGGTAGGTGCGAGCCTGTTTGTTCTCAGTTCCATTACCGGCGAACGCATCGAGGCCATCACGGCGGCGATGTGGCCGTTCGTGATTGCGGAGGTCGCTGTGCTGTTCCTGGTCGCCTACTGGCCCAGTCTGACCCTCACGATGCCAAGATTGCTGGGCCTTTGAGTCCTTTGCACCAAGTCGTTTTTCATCTCAACCCCACTGGAGTTCATCACCATGCGTTTCTTCAAATCCATCGCACTGGCGGCCGCACTCGGCCTGACCGTAGGCATGTTGCCGGTCACGGCCCAGGCACAGAAGGTCATCAAGCTGGCCCACCTGAACAAGAACGATCCCTTTGACAACGCCACCGGCGCCATGGCGACCGTGTTCAAGTCGCTGGTGGAATCCGGCACCAACGGATCGGTCACGGTGCAGGTGTTCCCGGACGGCCAGCTGGGCAAGGACAACGAAGTGATCCAGCAGGTCAAGACGGGTGTGGTGCAGTCGTCCATCTCCAGTGTCGGTGGCATTGCTTCCATCTACCCGATGATCGGCGTACTCGACGTGCCTTTTGCCTACCCCAATATTGGCGTCACCTACGAGGTGTTTGACGGCCCGTTCGGCAAGCACCTTGCCAGTGATATCAGCAAGAAGACCGGGCTGGATGTACTCGGCTTTGGCGACTCGGGCGGCTTCTTTGCCTTCAGCAACTCCAAGCGCGCCATCAAGTCGCCCGACGACATGAAGGGCCTGAAGATCCGCACCATGGGTCTGGACTCGCACAAGACCGTGGTCAGCAGCATGGGCGGGCAACCGGTGGCCATCAACTGGGCCGAGGTCTACACCTCGCTGCAAACCGGCGTTGCCGACGGCCAGATGAATCCAATTCCCATCATCAAGTTCGCCAAATTCGACGAAGTGCAGAAATACCTGACACTGACCAACCATTTGTTCACACCCTATGTCTGGATTCTGAACAAGCCATTCTTTGACGGCCTCTCGGCACACGAGAAGGACGTTGTAAAAGCGGCGGCACGCTCGGCCATCGTCGCCTCGCGCGGCATCAACCGCATCATCGAAGCGTCCGATCGCGGCCTGCCGGCCCTGGCACAAAAGATGCAAATCTACGCACCCACCGGCGCCGAGATCGCCAAGTTCCGCGCACTGGCACAACCGGCCGTGAAGGCACAGATCAGCAAGAGCTACGGCAAAGAGGGTGACGCCCTGCTGGCGGAATTTGAAGCCGCCATCGAAAAGGCCTCCAAGAACTGAGGCGAGCTTGCATGAGCACTGATGTCGCCGGCTTGCGCATCAATATCGCCCGGCTTGGTGCTCGACTGGACCAATTGGGCCAGGTTGGAGCCATTGAAGGAGGTGGCGTTTGCCGCCTCGCGCTAAGCGCCGAAGACGGCGCCGGGCGTGATCTGGTGGTACGTTGGATGCGCGAGCTTGGCCTGTCGGTCAGCATCGATGGCATCGGCAATGTGATGGGCGTTCGCGCCGGTCTGGAAGCCGGGCCGCCCGTGATGACGGGTTCACACATAGATACCGTACGCACCGGTGGCCGCTTTGACGGCAACCTGGGCGTGCTGGCAGGACTGGAAGTGATTGAGACGCTCAACGATGCCGGCATCCAGACACGCCAGCCGTTGGCGGTGGCCTTCTTCACCAACGAGGAGGGGGCGCGCTTCAACCCGGACATGATGGGCAGTCTGGTCTATGTCGGTGGCTTGCCGCTGGACGCAGCGCTGGCCACGGTCGGTATCGACGGGGCCAGCGTCGGTGACTGCCTGCGAGGCATCGGCTACGCGGGGGCAGCGCCCTGCGGCAAGCCAAGGGTGCAGGCCTACGTCGAGTTGCATGTGGAGCAGGGGCCGGTGCTCGAAGCCGAAGGCGTGACCATTGGCGCCGTCGAGGGCGTGCAGGGCATTTCCTGGACCGAGTTCACAGTGCTTGGTGTCTCCAACCATGCCGGCACCACCCCCATGCGACTGCGCCACGACGCCGGCTATGTGGCTTGCGCCATCGCCCACAAGGCGCGTGAGATCGCGCGTGACATGGGCGGCAACCAGGTGGCCACCGTGGGCGCCATCAACCTGTCGCCGAATCTGGTCAATGTAATTGCCTACAGGGCGGTATTCACTGTGGACTTGCGCAATACCGACGAAGCTGCGCTGCAGGATGCCGAACAGCGGCTGCACCGTTTTGCCAACGACGTAGCCAGTGCCGAAGGCGTGACGCTGACGAGTCGCACTCTGGCACGGTTTGAGCCGGTGGACTTTGACACGACGAGCATTGCGCTGGTCGAGGCCACGGCGCGAGAGCTTGGGCTGAGCGTCAAACGCATGCCCAGCGGCGCCGGGCATGACGCGCAGATGCTGGCCCGCGTTTGCCCGACGGCCATGATTTTTGTACCCAGCGCGGGTGGCATCAGCCACAACGTGAAAGAATTTACCAGCCCAGCGGACTTGGAGGCCGGCGCGAATGTGCTGCTGCATACGCTGCTGCGGCTGGCATCGTGACAAGGAGAGCATTGATATGACAAGAATCGTGAAAGTCGGTGCAGCGCAACTGGGACCGATTCAGCGCGCAGACAACCGCGCCAGCGTGGTCAAACGCCTGCTTGAACTCATGCGCGAAGCACATGCCATGGCCTGCGATGTGGTGGTGTTTCCGGAACTGGCTCTGACCACTTTTTTCCCGCGCTGGTTTATGGCCGATCAGGCCGAGGTTGACAGTTTCTTCGAGTCGCAAATGCCCGGTCCCGAGACCCGTATCCTGTTTGACGAAGCAAAGCGCCTGGGTATCGGGTTTTACCTGGGCTATGCCGAGCTGATTGAAGAAGAAGGGCGGCCGCGCCACTTCAATACTTCCATCCTGGTCGACAAGACCGGCACCATCATCGCCAAGTACCGCAAGATTCATCTGCCAGGGCATGCCGAGCACGAGCCCTGGCGGCAGTTCCAGCACCTGGAGAAGCGTTACTTTGAGACCGGCAATCTGGGTTTTGGTGTGAAGCGCGCTTTTGGCGGCATCTTCGGCATGTGCATCTGCAATGACAGGCGCTGGCCGGAGACCTACCGCGTCATGGGATTGCAGGGCGTGGAAATGATTCTGTTGGGCTACAACACACCGGTGCACAACCCGCCCGCGCCCGAACACGACAACCTCTCGCATTTCCACAATCAGCTCGTCATGCAGTCCGGCGCCTACCAGAACGGCACCTGGGTTGTCGGTGTCGCCAAAGCCGGGCGCGAAGAAGGTTGCGACCTGATCGGCAACACCATCATCGTCGCACCCTCGGGCGAAACCGTGGGCGCCTGCACCACCACAGGCGATGAACTGGCGGTGGCACGCTGCGATCTGGATTTGTGCAACTCCTTCAAGAACACCACCTTCAATTTCGCCAAGCACCGCGAGCCCC
>CAZZLB010000038.1:0-13101 GCA_964654655.1 uncultured Rhodoferax sp.
AGTCATTCAGCTCTGCCTGCACTCGGTTGAATTCTCGCATCCAGGAGGCGATCTCAGTGAGCGACTGAACCATCTCTAGGTCCGGGCCGCGATCTTCCGGAGCCACTGCCTCATCAATCAGTTCGTGCATTCGATCGGCGGCCAAGTCGATCTCGGCCGCTCGCCGCAGCATGCCAGTAATCACGATCATCAGAGTTCTCCTTCGTGAAAGAATGGTCGCAACCTCATGTAGATCAGGAGGTTCCGCCTTAGGGCAGAGAAAAGATTTCCCGGCTGACTGCCATTGTCTGGTCAGAGGCCAACGGCAGCTTAACCGCACTCGGCTGCGGCGCCGGGAGTGTACGAAAAGGTCATTGACTTACGTGGGTCTCTTGTGCTAGTCTAGTTGCTAGTTCAAGTTACGGAACATGTAACGCTAACAGGTGATTCATGGATGGCAGGTTTAATGCGTACCGAGAGCGAAACATTCTCCTCAAGGAACTTGGGTACAAGTCCTATCAAGCATACCAATGCAGCGCCCTTTGGAAGCGAATACGGTCGCAGGTTAAAGAGCGATCTGGAGGTACGTGCGAATGCTGCAAGCAGAGGAAATCCAAGAACGTTCACCACAAATCGTACGACCGAGAGACTCTGCTTGGGGAAAGCCTTGACCAGTTGATTGATCTTTGCACCAAGTGCCACTTGAAGATCGAGTTTGTTTTCCATAAGGTCGGCCGCAAGAAGTTCACCAGGGAAAAGCGGTCGTTCGAGTCGGCACAAAAGAAGCTTGCCAAGCGATCTACTATGTCACACCGGAAGCGTAAGCGATCCCGCAGGCATTCGCTCAGTGCGACCTGTACGCAGTGTAAAGAGCGGGCTTTCTTTGGACGAACAACGTGGCGAAAGAGGCACATCTGGCTATGCAAAAAATGCGGCGGACCGCTTGCCCTTGACGGACCTCGCCCGCAAGGCGAGTCGCTGCCGGGTGATCCATTTTAGAATACCGCCTCTTACTGAATAACCTAACCGGTAACACTGCCTCATCTAGCTAACAGCGCAACGCAGCAGCGTTACCACTCTAACCAAGCCAACAGTGTAGCCGGTGAACAGTAACGCTGAACAGTAGTCAGTTGCTCTAGCATCCAGAACAGGCCGCCCACTTCCAAGGGGAGGGCTCTTTTCGTTTACCCTCTGCTTGCCAGTTGAATTGCTGACCAGCGTTCATCTTCTGTCAGCTTCAGCAGCTGTTCCAGGCAAGCCTTCTCTGCGGCGAGCTGCCCTTCATCCGCCTCATGGATGTTATCCTTCAGGGCGACATCCAAACACCAGTGGATATATTCATCCTCAATGTTGTAGTCGTCCGTCACGATGTGGCAGTTGCCGCCGACGCCGCTGTACTCGTACACTGTGTCGATCAGCTCCGCGGCGAGTTCCACCGCAGGGTTGACGACGTACTCATAGCAGGGCTCGTCCCAGTTCATGGGGATGGCTTCTTCGGTCATTGCGGAACCTCACTAATCCCCGGCTTCCCGCCGACATTGTACAAGTGCTCTTTCCCCGGCTCCATCAGCTGCGGCGGAGTGGGCATGATCTCAAACCAGCTGAAGACAGGCTGGTTCTCTCGCAGGTACAGCCCTACGATGCCGTGCGACTTTAGGTATTCGACTGAGACCTCCGGCGTCGCCCTGGGCTCGCCGAATCGCATCTGTGCCAGCCAATCGACGTACATCTTGCGATCTCGCTGGCCAAGCCCAGCAAGAAACAGGTCAGACGGAACGTGATTCCCACAGTATTCCCCAGCGTGGCAGGGGAACGGGCCGTTGTTCAAGGGCGAAACTTTGTCTTTGTCCATCCAGGCCATCACTTCACCTTCTTCGCCTTCCTGTTCCATAAGGGGCAGCCTTTGTGCGGAACGATCCAACCCATTCCTGCGTCGTCTCGGAACAGCCTGACCGGCGCAGCGTAGCTGCACATGTCACACGTCCCTAAGTTCGTGGCGGTCAGGAAGTGGCACTGCTTGTCGGTCGCAATGTCGCGGCAGCAGGTTGGCTTCCCGGCCGGCGTCCGGTACCGGGTGAACGTCAGTAGAACTCTCTCTTTCGACTTCATGAGCGACCTCCCCGAATCCAGAACAGGTTCTCGTTCGTGCAGGCGGAAGACCCGCAGAGAGCAAGTCGCTTGGGTTCTTCCTGCTCTTCTTCCTCCTTCTTCCACTGTCGGTAGTCAGCATAGACCACCGCGGCGAAGAACAGACTGATGCCACTGTAGAAGATAACGTAGTCCAGCATCGCTTAGTCCTTTCTGTTTGTTTCCAGGTGGGCGAGGTAGCGGTAGGCTACCCAAGTGAGCACGCAGGCAATACCCCAGCCACACAGATTCTGCCACATGCTACTCCTCCTTCTTCACGATAGTCACCGGACGCCAGGAAGCGAACGCTGCAATCAAGAGCAGTGTTCCCGCCCAGGTCCAGAAGCTACTGAAGATGAATTGCAGTACGTCCAGCATGGTGCTCTCCTTAAAGCTGACGAACCTTCTGCATCCGCCGCATGGCAAGTTCACGATTGCGAATCGCAGCCTTGGCGTCCGCGGCGATTGAGATGTGCGTCTCGATTCGCTGAGCGACGGCGGCATCGCGTTGCTGATACTCAGCGAGCATGGCACGTCGTAGCTGCACCAGCTCTCTCGCCGCTTCCGCATTCTGCTTGATCCGCAGTTCAAGACTCTGTACGTCCATCGCTTTCTGCTTGTGATACCATGACCTTGATCGTTCTCAGTAGGAACCGCATCTGATCTGTCGATACAGCCAGATAGTCGTCGAAGTCACACGCCTCTAGATTGAGGCGAATGAGACTGCATGCGGAACACTCTTGACTTGCGGCTTCGGGTTGACGTTTCATCTGCCACTCCGCCCCGTACTTAATCGCACTGCGACGATACCCGTCATGCCGCAGTCGCCTTGCGGCATACGTCAACGCTTTCTCTAGCGTGGCGAACACGCGGCCGTGCTTCAGAGGAGAGCCTGTGTGTGAATACGGCCCAGGCGATCCGGCGACCCCGGTGTCGCTGATAGTCCGTAGGTACACATGGAAACCATTCTTGCACTTCTTCCAAGACAGATCGCTCAGGGCCTTCACGATGTACACGGCGTCGGTTGTGGGGTGTTTAGGCTTTCGCATCGCCTTGCCCTTTCATTTGGTACAGTTCTTCGGTAAACGGCCAGTGCTCGGCACAGATGTACGCAGTGTGCTTGTTGCACCAATTGCGCAACCATGAGCTGTCTACGACAATTCCTGGGATGCGGTGCTCGACTTCCATGACAATGAATGCTGCCAACTCGATCGAGTGGAGGTCAGCTTCGGCGACGATCGCCTCCAGCTTATCGTCCTCATACGGTTGCTTCTCAAACGCATGATGCAGCCTGCGGAATAGGCCCGCGACTTCAGAGTACTTCATCAGACTTCTCCTTGTGTAGCCGCCTCGCCTGGGCAGAATGCCCTTGTACACCATCACGCCGAGCAGGCAGCAGTTGGATGGCATTGGGCGGCTTTCATCACCGCCCGAATTCATAAGGCGCCTCCTTATGCTTTCAACAAGATTTCTAGCTGCGTTCGGATGGAGCCTAATAGCAGAAAGCGTTCAGTTTACAGAACCGGACGCCAGGTGTCAATGTACGTGATGAATCAACAGAGGCTGCCTCAGGATTCGAACCTGATCCTTCTGTGTCGCCACAGACGTGCACTCCGCACACTGTACAGCCGAAAGCCCCGTTCGCCGTCCCAGGTGTAGCCACGGGGCCACAGCCGCACCTGGGTTCACAAGGAGACACGCACTATTCCTTAAGTATCCGCTTCGTAATGCCTCTCCATCATTCTAGTTACCAATGCAATCTTTGGATCGACGCTCTCAGTAGACGCGGCGATCTCTAGTAAGCAGACTGGGACAGTAGATCGCCACGGTCCAACGTCTTCCAAGGCGGTATCGTCTGTGTCATCTCCAGACTCAGGATCTTCGTCGCAGCCAGAGAGCTCGCCGCCATCGCCGCGTCCCATGCGCTCGGCATTGCCATACTCAAAGCCATCGCCCTCCGGGTAAGTTGCGAGTGCAGTTTTCATGATTGCATCCTCGTAGTCCATAGTAGATCCTCCGGAACTAGTCCGGCTGCGATAGCAATCTCAATCAGGCAGGGATCGCAGTCAGTGCACCAAGGACCGAGCCGCAGCCCGTCGCCAACGCCAGTGCTGTCAGCAGTTCCGTAAAAGTGTCCTTCGCCGGATTCATGATCCGGCAAATGATCTGACGTTCGGGTGCCATCGCCGGCGTAGAATGCGACTAAGAACATGCTATCGCCCTCGTTGCTACAGCCAATTCAGGATCGACTAGCTCCGCACTCACGGCGATCTCTAGAAGAGCCATCGGATAGACAGATCGCCATGGGCCAGTGTTTCTGTCGTATTGGTCCGGATTGTAGGTATCAGGAGACCTTCCCTCTCCGGTGGCGAATCCATAGCCCATGTGCGGGCCGTAGTCGTACCCGTCACCGAGCGATCCATGAGCGACTCTATGTGCACCTTCACCGGCAATGTACATCTGTTGCATAGCAACCTCCAAGTAGCCAGTCTAGGGTTCGAACCTAGATTGTCCCGCTTTTCAGCAGGAGTCCTTCCATTTGGACGAACTGGCAGCGAACACTAGCCTACTTCGATCAGTCTTTCTAGGACAGCCTTACCGGCTGCGACTGCTTCATCGAGAAGTTCGTTGGCGACTTCCAGAAGATACGAATTGTCGCCTCCTGGATAGTTGCACTCAATGCCACATAAGCTGGCGGCGTGTTCGTCGAGAACTACGTCATTCTTAGAGACCGATAACGTGACATAGCACCAGAACCATTCGTCATCGCACCAGGCTTTCATCGCTTCGAAATCCGCCTTTACGGCTCTTTCAGCACGTTGACCCTTAGTGCCTTCGCCATACGGCGGAGCGTCCCAGCCGTCCTTCTTGGCAAGCTCGATTGCCTCTTGCCAGTTGTAGTACCGTACAAGACTTCGGTCCTTACATAGAACCACTTCGCCGGGCAGCTTACCGCGGCGAACCCAGTCCGTTATAGGGCCGTGCCCGTCGTGTTCTTTCCATGGAGGACCCATGTAGTCATCACGAAATACTCTCGCCTCAACGTACAATCCGTCCACTTCAGTGGAGATCGTATCGCCTTCACAGACGTGCTTCTTGAATCCTTTGGTGAACATCACTCGTCCTCCTCTACAGAGAGGGTCACGATCCATTCGTCGTCGCCTTCCACGATGGAATGCCCATCGTAGGCGATTTCGCCCGACCGGCAGAGCTTTTCTGCCTGCTCGGCAGACTCCGCCTCTACCTCATACTCCGTCTGCACTAGAAACTTCTCTAGTGCCGTCACGTGGTATATCATTTGACTCTCCTTACTGTTAGAACCAGCAGAATCCCCAGGAGTTGCACCCAGATCTCTGGCCGACTAAGCCAGCGTCGTACTGTTGGACTAGGATTCTGAGCGGGGATGCAGTTAGCACCACCCGCAAGGCGATTACGCCCCGATCAAGGCGGCGATTCGTTCAATCTCTTCCTTCTGAAACCTGTGGCAGCCGACAACAACTTCCCCTTCCGCCGTGATTTCTCGCAGCGGATAGGGACCGACCATAATCTTCAGACCGTTGCTGACGAACACTCTCCCGGAGCGGATGTAGTTCAGTACTGCCCTCGCGACATTCCGCAGGTCCTTGACGTGCACGCGAGCTTGCAGCGTCGTGTGCACCTCATCACCTACAATCCGCATGTAAGCATACTTCAGCGGACTCGGCGGATAGTCCGAGACTCCGGAGAGCCAAGCAGGAAGTTCCAGGAGGGCCTTTTGATACTGCAGTTCGAGCTTCTGCTGCTTTGCAGCCTCCGCCTTTTTCTTTCTGGCGGCATCCTTGACAGCCTGTTCCGCCGCCTTCGCCCGCAGTTCTTCGATGTTCTTAGGCATCGAGAACCGCGTCTTCATGCCGAATGACTCGCAGAAGAAGTTCGCTTCTTCGATCACTTCTTCCAAGGCAGCAAGCTTCTTAGGCAGAAACTGCGGCTTGGACTTTGCCACAGCGTTCGTGAGCGTAGCGATCCGGTCGCGGAACTCAGTCAAGTGGCCCTTGCCGGGCGTCTCCATGACGTTGTAGACGTAGAAGATCGTGAGGTAGTTAGGGATCGCAGCCCGCACCTCGCTCTTATGTTTCGCTGTCGTGACCGAGTGGTCTCGCAGCGTGAAGAGCACGGCTGATTCCCTGTTCGCCATCTTGACATGGCGGGCAATAGGGAAGTGACTTCCGTAGCTGAAGATCACATCACCCCGGAAGTAGAGGCTCCCGGTAGCATTCCGGGCCTCCTCTTGCAGACGATGTGCCCAGACGTGGGCCACATCGCGGCGAACTTTTTTCATACGTATCTCCTTGTGTAATAACGGCTTACAGCAAAAACCCCCTCTAAGCTACTGACTGGGCATTGCCCAATCCCTCCCTGTTGAGGGGTTTTCATGCCAACGCTGCCCCAAAAGGGCAGCCGCTCCCGGCCTAATGGCCTATTTTGTGTCGCCGGGGACGACAGGCTGATAGATGCAGCGTTCTTCATCAACGCGATACACTGGATACGGGCACGGATACTCGTCATCGAAGAAATCTGGCCCGAAGCAGTACGCTTTTGGCCCAGAATCATCCACGGGGTTTTGCAGGTAACACGCCCCCGGTGCGCACGGCGAGCAGAACTGGGCATGGGTGTAATAGGGCGACTTCAGGATAAAGATATCGCCGTCCTCACCGCAATGTGCCTTGTACTCGCCGTCGTCCAGGACATATCCGCCAACCGGATCATCACCCCAGGCGTCTTCAGAGTAGAACGACCGGGCACAATTCAGACAGGCGTAGTCGCGACCTTCGTCGTGCCATTCGTCATTGTCGCCGCAGTCTGCCTGATGCTCGTCAGGAATCTGTAAGATGGCGTGTTTACGGCAGTAGCCATCCGACTGCCGTAGCGTCTTCAGGTCGTCGAGATCGAACGGAACCTCGCCGATACCTACTGCTTCGCTGCCGCATTCACTGCATCCTGGCGGCCCGTAGTCGGGTTCAGATGATTCTGCCCAGGCTTGTAGTACGTCGTTCTGTGGAATCACACCGAAGCGGATTCCGGTTTCGCGGTCGATGTTTGTAGTTCCACCACCGTAGTCGATCCCGTATGACATGATGCTATTCTCCTTGTGAAAGAGTTTCCGGTTGAGCGCTTGCCCCGGAGCCCAATTGCTCCGGGGAACCTAGCCCGGCCCGCACTAAGGTGGCGAATCACCGTGACGACAACTTGGCTTCCAATTCCGTCTCAAACGGCCCCTTAATCCACGGCGACTCTACGCCGTCACAAAACAGAGCCCAGCCGATGAAGCTGATGCGGTTAGGATTAAACTCATTCCCATTCGTATCAACCCACCACTTACCATGAATATCCTGTTCGATGACAGGATCATAGAGATCGCCGTTATAGCCCTTCTTCTGAATCAACTCGATCACCATGTCTTCGGTGATCTTAGCTGCAGACTGCGAGGTGCGAATGTGGCAGCCTTCGTCGCTGAACTCGTAGGATGAGTTAGCGTACTTCTCATAAAGCTCCCTGAGCGTCTCATGGCTCAGGTCGCGGAAGGCGTCCTTAGCTTCTTCACAGAGGCTCGTCCCAGCTAGGACGGCCTTCAGGAAGTCCCTGCAACCCCAAGAGGACCAGGATTCGCAATATTCCTCCCACTCCCGCTTGGAGATGTCTTCGTCGTCCAGGACTGGATAGTCTTCCAACGACTTCTCGCACTCTTCCGCCACTCTGGCGGCATTGGAGCCGGGTTGAACGAGGATAATCTCGAACCAGCCAGGACCCCAGTGAGTAAAGCTGTGGGTCTCAAAGTCATCTCCGTCGCCCAGCATGCCCAGAAGGGCTTCGAAGTTGCTATTGGCACGGATGCCTGAGTCCCTCGTTCGACAGACAGGGGCTACTAGCCAATCTTGTCTGTCTTCAAGACCCAGCCCCTTGACATCAGCGCCCGTGGGCTGGAATTCGCTGTACTTGATCATGGTATCTCCTTGTAACAGAACAGGCCCGGATACTGGGGTACGGTCCCATTTCCCACTGCTCCCACAGCGGTACTTACGCCATCTCGTTTCCGGGAAGGTTAAGGGTTAGCGAGGCTCATTGAATTGAGCGCAGAACGACCGCCGCGGATTGGGCATCAGCTCCATGTTCAAGGAGTCGATGTCGAATGGCTCCCCGGCGTTTCCCAGGAAGCTTGGGATCTTGTACTGTCGCCACCAGTAGGCGACACCGTTTTTCGTGATCTCTGGGCAGTCTCTGTCGAGTCCTGAGTCTGCCTCACTCCAGTTAGGAGTTAGGTAGTCCTCGAACTCAGACTCACTCTCCAGGTCGATCTTGAACGAATCGAGCTTGCCGGAGTCAGCGGCTTCGTCTAGTGCGTTGCTCTCACAGTCAGCGAACACAACGCACAGAACAAAGCCGTGATCATGGAACAGGAATGGACGCACGTTGTGGGGATTGTATTCCCCAGCTGGAATCCAGTCGTCAAGGTTCACCACATCCGCGTCGGTGAACTTGATCTCCCGAAATTCGCTCTCAGCCATCTTCTTCCTCCTTCTCCCAGATGCACACATAGAAGGCTTCGATGTTGTTGTCGCTTCCACGCCAGAGGCGCACAGGCCAAGTCTCGTCACCTTCTAGCAGGTAGAAGCCTGCTTCAGGAATAGAGACTCCGTCACAACCAGACCGTAGCCAAGAGGCTTCCTCAGAGAACGGGTGCTCACTTAGAGACTCGCCATTCTCTTCGCCAAATACCATACGAAAGTCGATATTCTTCGCTTTCCTATGGCAACCAAGTAGGCTCATGATTACACTCCTAGGCCACACACCGCAGCATGCGGCTCGTAGTAGGTTCTGACGGCATAGTCGTAGACAGTCTCACTGTCGTCCAACTGCCCATCAGGGTGTTCCATTGCCCAGAGCCTACGATCAGGCTCTAGGCAGTCTTCGTCATCCGGGAACAGCTCGTAAGCCGCCCGGATCATTTCCTTCGGAGTAATCCGAGGGACTTCAGGAAGTCCCAGGAATTCCCCGACTGTCGCAGCATGACCAGTCATTGAAATCCCCCTCCATAAAGGCATACATGCCTCTACAGGTCCAGACGAACGTGAACACATAGGGAGTTAACTCCTTACGTCCAGTCATCAGGAACGGGTAGGGGTAGCAGATGCAAATCACCATACAGTCGCCCTCCATTGTTGTGGCGTTGAGCGCGCCTGCCGCTTTCTCAGCAGGCCCTAGCCGCCCTCCCGTTAGGCAGGGAATCACCGTTTCTTTGCGGCAGCTTCTTCTGCCAGAGTGAACTGAACCCACTCTAGATACTGCCGCATCTCTTCACGCTCCACTGAGCAATCAGTCTTCTTCACCTTCGCCTCCTTACGCCACCCGCCGAAAACAGCGGGACGTTTTCGTACCCATCGTGAAGACCACGTGTAACCGCCGTTGCTGAGCAGGCTCCGGGCGATTGATCCGGGACTGCTTGCTGATACGTTGCGTACGTTCCGCCATCCTGGCGATCAATTCCTTCGTGGACATAGCACCCTCCCTTGTGAAGTAAGAAAGCGATTCCCAATGGCCTAGTAAGGATTCGAACCTCTAGGGGCCGTAATTCCCCCTAGGCCACGTCAGAGACTGTCTTGTTTCTTCCCGCACTTATACAGCTGCGGGCTTGGTGCTCTGACATCACCACACTCTCACTGATCTGGCGGCATAGAGCCACCGCTTAAGAGATACCGATTAAGCATCTGCTCGTACAGACGCTGTTTGTGTACTCACCAACAGCGGATTGGTGGTGCTCCATCTGGCGGCATAGGGCCAGCGAACCTTACATATAGGATAAGAAGGTCCGTTGGCGACCGGCCGCGGTCTGGCTGCCCACTAGTCGGCAGGCGGGGCCAGCCGGGCCAGCCGGGGCGTTTTGGCCCCGTCGCCCGACTAGTATCTGGCAGGGTGCAATCGGCCGATCGGCTGGCCCCGCCGTGGCCTAGTCGCCAGCCGGGGCCAGCCGGGGCGGGCGGGGCGTTTGGCCCCGCCTTCCGACTAGAGCGGGGCGACTTTCGACAATCTTTGTCAATCCGATCGGATTGTTAGTACTAGTGTGATTGACAGTGTACTGTCCGACGATTAGAACTTACGTAGTAAGTTTCTGAATCACCCCACACGCAAGGAGAGATCATGACTAGGACCATGCAACAAATCGACGCGGCAATCCTGCCAGCCGCGACCGGCGCAGAACTACTCCGCCGAGAACTTGAACGGATTGAAGACATTTCAGAGCGCGCAGTGCGCCGCCTGAGTACCACGCGGCGCAGTCTCGTCGGGGATATCGACCAACTGATTGATGCTGGTCAACACGCACTGCGACAGCGCCAGCCGGTAGGTGTTGCCATTTGGCGCCAGGGGATTGACCTAGTTCGCCAACTAAGACAGCACTGGCGAGCACTGCCGGAAACCGACCTGGACTCGCTAACAGGGTGGCTTGAGGGACCGGGAAAATCGGCAGTAGAGATTGTCACTAGCAGCCTTCCCGAAAAATGCCGCATCCTGATACCCTGCCTTCTGTCCGGTCTGACCGTGGAAGAATCCGCCAAGGCGACCAACTCTAGCCAACGGACCGTGAAACGGCGCCGCGCCGAGGTCAAGCAGGAAAGTCGTCGGGTTGCGGAAATCCAGGATCGGCTAATGCCGCTCTTCACAGACGACAATCCGACCGTTGAACCGGATCGGCATTGCCGCAGCCTATCAAATCAGGAGTGGCTGCGGGTTGCAGCAGATTTCTCGCGGGTTGCCACCGCGGGAAATAGCCGACGGCTAACGAGCGTCCCGCGGGTTGCGACGATTCGTCCCGATTCCGCCACGCTGACAGAGTACACAAGCACCCGGCGATACGCACGTCAGCGAACAATGCCGGCAATCGGGGCTGCCCGATACGCGAAACGCCGTCCACGACCGCTGCGCCCAATGGCAGAGCGTAGTGTATCGGCGATGACTCGGCGCCAGCTGGACGCCCGGCAATCGGCTGTGCCGCATATCGCCAGTGGACACCGGGTTGACGGGCTTCGGACAATTCGACCTGCGCAACGTACTCCCGCTATTGTTTGGTCGCGCGAGCTCTACCGCCGCCCGGTGCCGATTGTCCCCGATGATCAAATCGGGGACATCTGGCAGACGAACGAACAGCTTGCGATGGTTTCCCGTCCGCCTCAGCAACCAGTACAACCTGCACCCACCGGTGCAACATGGTGGGTGGCATGGAACCGATACATTGACGACCCGCGGGAGAATATCCCCGTAGTCGAGGTTAACGATCGCACTCAACGGTGGAACGCGTACCGCGAGCAGTTGCAGAGTGGTCTGACCGCGGAAACTGCTCAACGGCTGCGAGATAGGTACACCCGCGCGGTTCGCAACTGGTTAGAGACAAACGCTTTAGACGGCGTTTGCTGATCTTTTGGCCCCACGTTTCGACTAGTATGCAGAAGATTCGATTGTTCTGGTTTTCACTTTCACTAAGGAGAATGGACATGGCACTTGTTGTAAAACCCCGAAAGTCCCGCGGAGATGAAAAGACAGCGACTGCTAACCGCACGTGGCAAGCGGAGATTGCCACCGTCGGACCGTTTGTGGCGAGCTTCCGCGCCGAGATGGTGAAACCGCGAGGCGAAGACGGGAAAGCGCAGCGCGATGCCAAGAGCGTTCCCACTGGACGTGTCAACGTGTCTGTCCTCGTGCCGTCCGAAGAAGGATCGCAGCGGTTTAGCGTGCTCCTGCAATCCGTTAACGCCACTCGCGGCGCGCTGACCGTCATGGCGAACCATTGGGACGAATTCGCCGAGGCGGTGGCACTGGCCATCGACGCGGTTGACGACGACGAGCGGCGCACCGAGGCGGAGCAACGGCTAGCCGCCTATCTCGCCGTGAATGGCCCCGATGCGGTGGAAGAGACGCCCGAAGAGACCGAGACCGAAGAGGTGGAACCCGCCGTGGAACTGGACCCCAGCTTGGTGGCCGGTCTAGTGACGGGTTGCCCAAAGTAGCCCGCTAGGACAGCGCAGGAAGCACGAAGAGCCCCTCCTTGAGCCTAACAGCCCAGGAGGGGCTCTTGTCGTTTCTTGGTAGAGCCTAGACGGTCTAGGCCGATTGATCGGTCCTTGCCTGAGAGGGAAGGTATGACTCAGCTTGAAATGATTGAAGAGTTCACACTCTTCGCACGGAGAGAATTCCGCGACCACATGGATTTGAGTCGCGGTACTGCCGACGACGTGGAGGAATCAGTAGAACAGGTGGCAATGGCATTTCGAAACATGCTGATTGCCGCCCATCGCCGTGAGCAGACGTTAGCCGGGCTGGCCGCCAAACTGTTGCACTGCGCACACTAGCTGACTGATCGGTAACACACGGTTGATTATGGAAATCGCCGTTGGCCGCCCCTCATAAGGAAAGGGAGAGCACGCCAAGAGCAGACGACCACAGAAGACACAACGCCCCACAGAACCGAAGCCCGGCTTGCCCGAACGGTTCAAGGGGTCTGTTGCAGCAAGCGCAGAACACGCCACAGCCGCAACAGAAGGAGCCAACACAGAAACCACACCCACAACAACCGCAGATGCACCATTTCCGATGTTTTCAACCCCCAAAAGCGCCCGGAATCGAGCGCTTTGTATCATCCGCGAGCGCCCGGATGGGCATCCATGCCGGACACGCATCGCATCGACCAGGCAAAACCGACCCCCGGCTGGCCCCCCAACTGCTGCCGTGGTCTCTGTATATTCCTCTCTCCCATTTTTTCATAACCTCATCACGGCTAATAGCTTGCGACTATTTCAGTCTCATCACAGCGAATGGCTTACATCGTTTCGTAACCATCACGGACAGTCGCTTACATCGCTTTGTACCCATCACAGCTAACGGCTTACGTCACGTCTAGCGTTGGTGAACAGTGCGTCAGCCGGCTGATTGCCATTCAACTACTTCACGACCGAGCTACTGGCCGCGTTT
>CAZZLB010000039.1:0-10007 GCA_964654655.1 uncultured Rhodoferax sp.
CATGGCGGGGGACCTGCTGGAAGTGGCGCAGGCGCTGCAGGCCTATGAGGCTGCGCAGCAACTCGCGGCGCTGGAAGTCGGCGCCGGAGCCTGACCGTGCCCACGCTTGCACAGGCACTGAGCCAGGCGCAGTTGCTTGGAATTGAGCGACTCGATGCACAACTTCTGCTGTTACACGCAATGGGTCGACCAGCACGGGAACGCGCCTGGCTGCTGGCGCACGACGGCGACGAGTTGCCGGCCACGGCGCAGTCTCTCCTGAACGCCTGTGTGCAGCGCCGCGCCAGTGGCGAGCCGCTGGCCTACATCACCGGGCACCAGGAATTCTTTGGTCTGGACCTGCTGGTCGATGCACGGGTTCTGATTCCGCGCCCGGATACCGAAACCCTGCTGGAATGGGCGCTGGAAGTCCTGCCCGCCCGCATACCGGCCAATGAGCAGGCACGCGTGCTCGACCTGGGCACCGGCAGCGGCGCCATTGCGCTGGCGCTCAAGGCTACGCGCCCGGAACTGCAAGTCAGTGCTGTCGACGCCAGCGAAGGTGCGCTTGCGCTAGCGCGTGAAAATGCCAAACGCCTGAAACTGGATATTGATTTTCAGCAGGGATCATGGCTGACCGGTGTGCAGGCAAAGTACCATGCCATTGTTTCCAACCCTCCCTATATCGCAGAGCACGACCCCCATCTTGAGGCACTGCAATACGAGCCGGCACAGGCACTGACTTCCGGAGCGGACGGGCTGAAGGACATTCGTCACATCATCAGCAACGCCCGTGCTCATCTGCAGCCGTCCGGCTGGCTACTGCTGGAACATGGCTTCGATCAGGCGGCTGCAGTACGTGAGTTGCTGCAACTGGCCGGCTTCACCCATGTGCAATCAAGGCGTGATTTGAACGGCATCGAACGCTGCAGCGGCGGCAGAACCGCCCAGGACAAATAAGCCGCTCAGGACATGGCCATGATGGCCAGGCTCACCGCCAAGCCTGCACCCCACACCAGCGAGCGCAGCGTGCCCTGGTTCATCAGGTAGGCCGCAACATAGACCACACGAATCGCGACAAAACTCAGGGCCAGCGTGTCGATCCGTCCCTGATCCGCGTGGGCCTGCTGCGCCAGCACCACGGCCGCGATGAACAGAGGTAGCGCTTCAAAGCCGTTGTTCTGCGCAGCGATGGCGCGCGCCTGCCAGCCGCTCAAATGCGATGCCCAGCCGCGCGGATCGCGGTTGTCGTAACCACCCTCTTTTCTGGGCTTGCCGGCAAAGCTGCCCTTGGCCAGACCAGCGGTCAGAACCGGCAGCACACAAGCCGCCACCACACACCAATTTGCAATCGTCATGATTTATGCCTCCTCAGTCATTTTGACCTGTTTTGACCTGCTCTGCAGCAAGCAGCAAAGCCTCGGCCCGGCGCAGATCGTCCAGCGTGTCAATATCGTGGACGCATCCCCCATCTTCGACTGGCAGCTCAAACACCGCGCGGCTGCGCACCACACGGATGGCCCCCTGTTCGCCGTGAAGGTCCATCAGCGCTCCACGACAGTCTGCGGCAAAACCGACCGGGTGTCCGCGTTGCCCAAGATAGCTTGGCAGCACGACGCCATGGCGCTGCAAGGTCGCCGCAACGTCGAGCAGCGTCCGGCTTTGAATCAGCGGCAAATCGCCAGGGAGAATCAGCCAACCGGCGGCCTCCATTGTGCTGCGCACGGCAGCAGCAATCGAGTCCCCCATACCGGCGTGCCCACTGTCTTCCAGATGCCAGGGTAGTCCGCTGCCCTTGACGGCAGCCATGGTGTGTTGCAGTACCGTCTTGTCCGCAAGCATCGCCCGCAACTTGGAGCCGCTGCCTCCCGATGCAAGAAAGCGCTCGCCGCGACCCGAGGCCAGCACAATGACAACAGGAAGATTCACGCCGACGCCGGGCTCGGGCTCTGCGCCATGGCAGCTTTCACCTGAACCATCTCTGCAACGATGGAGACAGCAATTTCAGCTGGCGTCTTGGCACCCAGCGCCAGCCCGACCGGGCCGTGCAGGCGATCAAGTTGCTGCGCCGTCAGATCAAAGTGCTCGGCCAGTCGCTGCTTGCGCGTTTGCTGGTTGCGTTTGGAGCCCAGAGCGCCGACATAGAAAGTGTCGGATTGCAAGGCTTCGATCAATGCCAAGTCGTCGAGTTTGGGGTCGTGCGTCAGCGCCACGACGGCGGTGTGCGCATCGGGCGGCAAGGCACGCACGGCGTCGTCGGGCATGCCCTGGACACGCATCACACCGGGCACGGCGGCCATCAGCGTGCTGGCATACTCCTCGCGCGGGTCACAAACCAGCACTTCAAAATCGAGCAGCAGGGCAATCTGCGCCACTGCCTGCGACAACTGGCCTGCGCCAATCAGCAACAGACGCCACTTCGGTCCGAATACGGTACTCAAGGTGATGCCATCAAACTCAAGCGCCTGGCCACGCTGCGCTGCCGAAAGCTGCACAGCACCGCTGGCCAGCGTCACGCTGCGCCTCACGAGTTGCTGGGTCGCGGTGCGCTCCAACAGTTGTTCGACCCAAGTGACGTCGCGCAAAGGCTCCTGCAGCAGGCGCAGGGTGCCGCCACAGGGCAGGCCAAAGCGCGCAGCCTCTTCCTTGCTGACGCCATACACGATCAGCGACGGTGTCGCGCTGCCGGCATTGCCGGCCGTCCAGGCGGCCCGGGTGCGCGCGATCAGGTCATCCTCAATACAGCCACCCGACACCGAACCGCTGAGAACGCCATCGTCCCGTATCGCCAGCAAGGCGCCGGCGGGACGCGGCGCGCTGCCCCAGGTTTCCACCACCGTCACCAGCGTCACTGCATGACCGGCACGATGCCATGCCAATGCATCACCCAAAACGCGCAGGTCAAGACTTTCCATGGCAACTTACATCGCTTGATTACCGGGCAGACGCGGCGTAATCGAACGCCAGTTTCCTGTCAGTTTCATCATCGAGCAAATCATTGAGCATCGGCAACAAGGCCATCTCTTCTTTTTGAATATGCGACACCTGACGTTCCACCAGTTCCGCCACGCAGTCCCTGAGCGTATCCCACCCAGCCTTGTCCAGCGTCCCGCTGGCGGCACTGCGTGAGAGCGGCAGCAGTTCCTCGGCCACTGCACGGATCGCTTCGTGCTCGTCGCCGAGCAGCATCGCGATACCTCCGTCGCCAGCGTCGCGCAGGCGCGGGAACAGTTCACGCTCTTCAAAGCCGAAGTGCCGGTCCACATCCTGCTGCAGATGTTGCGCCAGCGCCGCAATGAGTTTCAGAAACTCCGGGTCCGATCCGGGCGCAGTGCGCGAGGCGCGTGCGAACGCTTGTTCCGAGCGGGCCAGCAGTTGCAGATTGGCGCGGTGATCCTGGTGCAGGGCGAGGCTGGTTTGTCGCGAAAAATTCATCATGGTAATAATGGTATCAAAGTACCATTTTAATCGATTGAGATAGGCATTAATTGTTTCTGGAACTGTCAGGCGGCACTTTGCTGGCAAGCAGTTGCGACATGCGACGCCAGGCATGCCAGAAAAACACACAGTACGCCGAAGCGCCCATGATGCCCGCCAGTGTTCCGCCGCGCAGCAACCAGACGCTGTCAAGGTAAACACCGACCAACATCAGTGTCAGCGCTGTGCAGTGGCAGTACAGGTGGATGTCGAGCGGCCATTGCACGGTCATATTGGACGGCGTCGGCGGGCGACGCATGCCAGCACCAGCATGCATCGCCGCCAGAAACGGCACGATACGTGAAAGCACCCCCATCAGCAGGGTCAGCAGACCACCAATCAGCAGTACACCAAACAAGACCATGGCGTGGTGCACACCCAACTCCATTTCCAGTGCCAGGGCCAGAGCAAAACTTGCCGCAAGACAGGCCCAGCCCAGACGCACCAAAACAAAGGAAGTTCCCAGGTTGCGGCGCATGCCGGTACGCAGGGCACGCTCCATCAATGCCACGTGAATCAGGAAAGCCACCGCCGCAGCGATGATGGCAACACGAAACAGGATGGGAGCGACCAGATCGAGGAGCACAAGCAGAGCGACCAACGCAGCGAACAGCGCCAACCCCAGAGAAAGGTGGGACCAGGCTGGCGCCGGGTTGTCGGCCAGCGCGAACATCGGGACCAGAATGTAGGAAAAACCCATCACGAGCATCCCCATGAAGCCGTAAGCGGCGAACGTGACATGCAATCCGATGCCAGCGCTTCGATCAATCAGGATGATGCCGCTGTACAGGCCGGCCAGCGACAAGGCACTGGCGAGCAGCACGAGCAGCGACAGTGATGCGGCCCAGCCGTGCACCACCACCAGCGGCATGCCTCTGGCACCGCGCAGGTTGAGTGCCAGCAAACCCAGATAAAGCAGCAGCGCCAGCGTCACCGCCAGCGCACCGAACCAGAGCACAGCCGGCAACCACAGCGCCATACCGCTGACTACCGCCACCACACCCAGCGTGTACAGAACCCAAAGCAATTGGTACGGCCAGTGCTGCGACATCACCGGCTGACGTGTCGCCACGGGCAGCAATTGCAGGCTGGCACCCAGCGCCGTCATGACCAGCACGCCGAGTGTCAGCAGATGCAGACCGGCCAGCGGCCAGCCCAGACCACCGACGAAGTCCATGATGTCGGGCCCTGCCCAGGCAAGTGCCAGCCACGCAAGAAGGTGAAACACCACAGCGGCCGCGAAAAAGCGGAACGGAATGGACGCCTGCAGCAAGCGCCCGCTGGCGCCGCCGAGAAAGGTGTTGGCCGTTGCCATCAGGAATCCCTCTTGAGAAGCAGCCGGATCTCGCCCGGCTCGCCAGTGATGCGCTCAGCCAACCAGCCACGCTCGGCCAATTCGGCATAGAGCGGTACCGGGTCGCGATCGTGGTGCACCGTCAGTGTTTGACCCGGCTCGATGGATTCGATCAACGCAATGATGGTGACAAACGGCCCCGGCGGCGCCAGACCTCGCACTTCAACGTGCATGCCATCCGCTTCGACCCAGTGTTCACCGGGAATACCCGGCAACAGGTTTGCCACGCTCAAGGTGCGCACAATTCACCGAGCAGCCGCTGCGCCAGCGTGGACGCCACCTGGCGCCGGTAGTTCGACGCGGTGACGGTGCTGCGCATCGGGCTGACCTGCTTTTGCACCAGTTTGCCCAGCGCGGCCAGGGACTCTGCGGTGACAGGCTTGCCGCACAAGGCGACGCTGCCATAGATCAGGATCGGCTGCGAGTTGGTCCCTGTGAGTGCCACACGCAGATCGGTCAAAACGCCATCGGCCAACACAACGCGCATCGCGACGCCGGCCAGAGGAAAGTCCACCGCGCCGCGCACCCGTGCCTTGCGGTAGGCGCAGCGCATTCCCTCAGGCTGTGCCGGGATGCGAGCGCCCGTGACCAGTTCACCGGGCAACAACTTCAGCGGCTTGGCACCGTCATCCTGGTAAAAGTCGGCCAGCGGCAAGTGGCGCACACCACTGCTTCCCAGCAGTTCAATGTTGGCATCCAGCGCGATCAACGCGGGCGCCAGATCACCGCTCCAGGCCGCATGACAGCGCGCACCCTGCGGTGCCACATGGCATACATCGCCCCGGTATTTGAGGCAGTAGTTGTTGGACTGCCGCCACCACTGGCTCTGGTTGTAGAAAACACAACGCGTGTCCAGACAGAGGTTGCCGCCGAGCGTGGCTACTCCTCGGTGACTGGGGCCAGCCACGGCAGCAGCCGCTTGCGCAAGCACCGGCAACTCAAGCCCGATCGCGGCGTCACTGGCGAGTGACTGCAGCGTCACGCCGGCGCCAATCAGCCAGGCTTTTCCGTCGCGGCGCAGCTGCTTCAGCTCTTCAATGCCACCGAGGTCGAGCAGCATGTCCGGCGCGCCTATGCCGCGACGCAGATTGGGCAGCAAATCGGTGCCACCGGCAAGCATCCTCGCTTGCGGGTTGGCCGCCAGCAAGGCCACCGCCTCGCTCGCAGACTCTGGCGCGCGTAGAACAAAAGGAGTCATGGCATCCAATTCAGACCTGCTCTTTCTTCAAGGCAGCACTCTTGGCTGCGCTGAGCTTGAGCGCACGTTTGCGCGCAACCAAAGCGTCCATCATGCGGTCCGGTGTGGCTGGCAGCTCATGCAGACGCAATCCTGTGGCATGTGCAATCGCGTTGGTGAGGGCAGGCAGAAAGCCCGATAGCGACCCCTCCCCTGCTTCCTTGGCACCGAAGGGGCCGTTCGGATCGGGCGCTTCGACGATATAGGTTTCTATCGGTGGCGACTCGACGATGGTGGGAATCCGGTAGTCCAGGAAGTTGGCGCGCATGTGCAAGCCCTGGTGGTACTGTGTTTCCTCGCACAGCGCCTGGCCCATGCCCATCCAGACCGAGCCCTGCACCTGCCCCTCGACCGCCAGCGGATTGATGGCACGTCCGCAGTCATGCGCCACCCAGACCTGGACCACGCGCACCATGCCGGTGTCCTCGTCCACTTCCACTTCCACCACCTGCGCTGCATACGAGTAACCGGCGCTGGTTCCCACTGCGGCACCACGGAACTTGCCACCCTGCGTCTCGCGCGGCGTTGACCAGTGACCGCTGGCTGTGACCGTGCCGCCCGCCTGCAGCGCCAGCGTCACGACCTCCTTGTAAGTCAGCGACTTGTCACTGCCGCTGACGACATAGCTTTCGCCGTGGCACTCGACCTGCTCCAGCGGTACACCCAACTTGGTGGCTGCCGCCTGCATCAGGATCTGCAGCAAGGCCTTGCCGGCATTGATGGCGGCGTTGCCCACCATGAAGGAAACACGTGAGGAATAGGAGCCGTTGTCTTTCGGTGTGACCGCGCTGTCATTGGCGACCACGCGCAGGCGCTGCATCGACAGTCCCAGGACTTCGGCCACCATCTGCGCCAGCAGTGTCGAAGAACCCTGGCCGATGTCGGCGGCGCCCGTCAGCACCGTGATGCCCCCGTCGAAATCAAGCTTGAGATTGACCACCGCGTGCGGCTCTCCGCTCCAGTGCACGGGCTTGGCCGAGCCGCTGGCGTAGTGCGAGCAGGCCAGCCCCAGACCGCGTCCCTTGGGCATGCTGGCGCGGCGCTGGTGCCAGCCGGAAGCAGCCTGCACCTTGTCCAGGCATTCACCCAGGCCACAGGAGTTGACCTGCAGATCGTTGATGGTGCGGTGCGGAATCGAGAGCAGATTGGCGCGGCGCACGGCAAACGGATCCAGACCCAGCGTCTGCCCCATGGTGTCGAGCATGGACTCGAAGGCGTGGCGCACATCGACCGAACCATGACCGCGCATCGCGCCGTTCGGAGGCGTGTTCGTGTAAACGCGCAAACCGTAATAGCGACAGGCCGGCAACTGGTACATGGCGTGCAGCAAGGATCCGGCGTACAGGATGGTTACCAGTCCATAACCCGCATAAGCACCACCGCGTTGCACTACCTCACAATCCACTGCCTTGATGACGCCGCTGCTGGAGAGGCCAATTTTCAGGCGCACGTCGGTCTCGGGCCGACCCCGGTGCGTGATGAAAGACTCCTCGCGCGAGAGCTCCAGCTTGACCGTGCCCAGCGCTGCGCGCGCCAGCAACGAGGCGATGATTTCGAAATTGAGGGTTTCGGTGCGGTGCCCGAAGCCGCCACCGACAAAAGGTTTGATGACGCGGATTTGCGACGCGTCCAGGTGCATGCACTGCGCCAGGAGCAGGTGCACGTAGTAAGGCACCTGCGACACCGTTTGCAGCGTCAGGCGGCCCCGCTCGGCGTCCCAACTCGCCAGCGAGGCGTTGGGCTCCATCATGGCGTGGGTTACTTCAGCGTAATGAAAACGCTCTTCCAGTACGAGGTCGGAGGCCGCGAAACCACCTTCGACATCGCCGAAAGTGTGGTCCACGTCGCGCGCAATATTGCCGGGCTGGTCGTCGTGCAGCTGAAAGGCATCGGCGGCACGGGCGCTGGCTGCGTCGAAAAAGGTGGGCAGTTCTTCCAGATCGAGCACGATGGCGTCGAGCGCAGCGCGCGCCGTTGCCTGGTCCACCGCGGCCACAGCCGCCATCGGCTCGCCGCAGTAGCGCACGCGACCGCGTGCCAGCGGGAACTCGTTCTGGGCAATCGGTATCACTCCATAGGGCACATCGCACTCGTCGCCGGTGATGACGGCACGCACGCCAGGCAGGGCCCGCGCCTGCGAGACGTCGATCGAGCGAATGCGGGCGTGTGGCACCGGGCTGCGCAAAATGGCACCAACCAGGGCTTCGCGCGAGGGCAGGTCGGCTGTGTAAAGCGCCTGCCCCGACACCTTTTCGACGCCGTCGATCAGGGGCTGGCGCACGCCCACGGCCTGGCGTGAAAGTTGGGGGTCACGGACGGTATCTATGCTGCTTCTCCTGTGGCCATGGCTGCGGCAGCCGCCTGAACCGATTCGATGATCTTGACGTAGCCGGTGCAGCGGCAGATATTGCCCGACAGCGCTTCGCGTATCTGCGCCTCGCTCGGATCGGGCTCGCGCAGCAGCAGGGCTTGCGCCGCCATGATCATGCCCGGCGTGCAAAAGCCGCACTGCGTTCCGAGCTTCTCATTGAAGGCGGTCTGCAGTGCGCTCAAGCGCCCCTGCTGCGCCAGCGACTCGATGGTGCTGGCCTCGCTGCCCTCGCAGCGGCAGGCCAGCGTGATACAGGAGAGCTGCGGCTTGCCGTCCACCAGCACAGTACAGGCGCCGCACTCGCCACCGTCGCAACCGCGCTTGGTACCGGTCAGGCCAAGCTGCTCGCGCAGGTAGTCGAGCAGCAGCGTGTGCTCCGAGATGGCATCTTCACGCTCACGCCCGTTGACGCTGAGTTTGACAAGTCGCTTGCTCACTGATTACTCCTTGGGCCGCAGATCACGCACACGCACCGCCTTGCCCTGTGACCTCGGGATTTCACCGGGCTGTTTGACCACCACATCGGTACTGATACCGACCATCGATTTGACGTGATGCTTCACGTCCCGTGCAATTGTCGCAAACGCCTGTGCATCGACGCCGTATTGCGCCTCGACCTCGATCGTGACATGGTCCAGCGTACCCTGGCGCTCCACCAGCAACTGGTAATGCGGCGCGATCATGGGGCGACCGACCAGCACCGCCTCGATCTGCGACGGATAGACATTGACACCACGGATGATCAGCATATCGTCGCTGCGCCCAGTGATGCGCAGAATGCGCAGATGCGTGCGACCGCAGTCGCAGCGTTCGGTGGTAACCCGCGTGATGTCGCGCGTACGGTAGCGCAGCATCGGCAAAGCCTCTTTGGTCAGCGTCGTGATCACCAGTTCGCCCGCGTCACCCTCGGCCACCGGCGCCTGTGTTTCCGGGTCCAGCACTTCGAACAGAAAGTGGTCTTCCCAGCCGTGCAGACCGGCCTGGGCCGGACATTCGCAGGCCACGCCGGGGCCCATGATCTCGGACAGGCCGTAGATGTCGATCGCCTTGAGCGCCAGGCGCTCCTCGATTTCCAAGCGCATGGCATTGCTCCAGGGCTCGGCACCAAAAATGCCGACCCGCAACTGGCTCTTGCGCAAATCAACGCCTTGCTGCTCCGCCACTTCGGCCATGGCCAGTGTGTAGGAAGGCGTAGCGCACAGGATCGTGGCACCCAGGTCCATGATCAGGGCAATCTGGCGCTCGGTTGAACCGCCCGACATCGGCACCACCGTGGCACCCAGGCGCTCGGCACCGTAATGCGCGCCCAGGCCACCAGTAAACAGACCATAGCCGTAGGAGTTGTGAATGATGTCACCGCTGCGTGCGCCGGCGGCATGCATGGAGCGCGCCATCAGGCCCGCCCAGTTTTCAATATCGGTTGGGGTGTAACCCACTACGGTGGCCTTGCCGGTGGTGCCGCTGGATGCATGAATCCGCGCGACCGCTGGCAGGGGTCGGGCAAACATGCCAAACGGGTAGGTGTCGCGCAGGTCGGATTTGTAGGTGAAGGGAATACGCCGCAAGTCGTCGAGCGTGCGTACTTCTTC
>CAZZLB010000039.1:10107-12847 GCA_964654655.1 uncultured Rhodoferax sp.
CGCACCGGCATTTTCGTCAGCGCAAAACCCTGGTTGTAGCTGGCACGGGTCACCAACATGAACTTGAGGCTGGCACCGGTGGATGCGGCGCAGGCACCGGCCAGAGCCAACAAGAGCGACGCGGCATGACCACCCAACAACCAGCCTGCAATCAGCAAGAGGCCGGGCAGGAGACTGCCGCCCAGCACCAAAGTGCGCCCGGCCTGATCCATTGCAGTGCGGGCGCGCAGCGCCAGGCTGGCATCCACACTGCGGCGGTAACGCCGCCAGACCAGAATGCGCAGTACCAGCAAGACCAAGAGCGCCATCACCGCAGCGGGCGTGACCGGGGTAATGAAGAGACCGAGCAGCATGAAAACACCAAGCCCTTCACACCCTGCAGTCAACAGGAACAGCGGTGAGAACAAGCCTGAGCGCCAGGCCGGAATACCCCGTGCCGCTGGCAACATGCGGCTTTGGCAGTACAAAAATAGAAGCGCCAGTGCCGCAGTCACCCAGACCCAAGCTGAAAAGCCCAGCATGGCCGCCAACCCTGCTGGAAACAGCAGCAGTCCGACGAAAGCCTCACGCGACATCCATGAAGTACGCGGGTTGATGAATACGTTGAGGGCGCGCAGCGGTCGGCCGATCTCGAGCCAGACGCACAACAGACCCAGTCCGACCAGCGCCAGGCCGATGAAAACGACCCAATCCGGGCTCCACAGGGATGCCTGCGTCGGAGCGCCAAACAGTGCACGTGCCATCAGCAGACCGGTACCGGCGCCGCCGCAGATGAAGTTGCCCGCGGCGCGCCAGTCCCAACTGGTCTGCAGCCAAGGATTGGGACCAAATTTGCTGGCGCCACCCTGCGTGTTGCTCATGTGTCCACCTTGTCCCAGAGGTAATGAAAACCAGGCCCGGTGCCCAATTCCTCGTGCATGCGAAAGCTCTGATTTTTCGCAAGCAGCTGGGAGACATTGCTGTCGGGATCTTCCAGGTCACCAAAGGCCAGCGCATCGGCGATGCAGGAATTGACGCAGGCCGGTGTGGCTGCCGGATCAACGCCGGGCTTGAGGCCTGCGGCCAGACCGGCATCAATGCGATCCACGCAGAACGTGCATTTGGTCGCTACGGCCAGCCGTGAATCGTCGCGCCGCTGGCTCTCGCTCTGGCTCGGCGTGCCAAAGGCAAAACTGGCCTTGTCAGTCTTGTAGCGCGCCTGATAGGGGCAGGCAACAGCGCAGTACGAACAGCCGATGCAGATGTCGTAATCGATGGTGACGATGCCGTCGGCACGCTGCTTGGTGGCGGTTGTCGGGCAAACGTGCATGCAGGGCGGGTCCTCGCAGTGCTGGCAGCCCACCGGCACAAACACGCGCTTCACATCCGGATACTCGCCAAACTCCATGTCGAGCACACGACGCCACTGCACATCCGGCGGTGTGGCGTTGGTGTGCTTGCACGAAGCCGTACAGGTCTGGCAACCGACGCAACGCCGCAGGTCTGCCGTCATGGCCCAGCGTGTCATGCTGTCACCCCTTTCGCAGCGCATACCTTGACGCGCACGATGTCGGCACCCGAGCCGGTGGCGTCGGTCAGCGAGATCGTCATCGCCGCCAGCGTGTTCAGGCTGGGCACACCAAAGTCCTTGGCCATCGGTGTTTCCCAGTGCGCAAACTGACCGATCAGCAGCAGGGTGTCCGGCCGTATGCCCTGACGCACCACCGCCCGACCGCGCACGCTGCGCTTGGGCGTGGAGATCTCGATCTCGTCACCATCGGCAATGCCGAGCTTCTGCGCCGCGCTGCTGTTGATGACGACGCCGCGGTGTCCCGTGATGTTGTCCGCCACTTCGTGCATCAGCGGGATGCCGGCGTTGGCGCCCCAGGCGTACTGCATGCTGCGCGCTGTGAGCAGCCAGAACGGGTAGTCTTTGGCCTGCCCGCCGGTCTGCCCGATGATGGCTTCCCAGAGTGCGGGGAAGTCTTTCCAGATCGGTAGCGCCTGGTATTCCTTGAGTTGCTCATCCCACCAGTGCATGTCGTGCTCGTGCAGACGCCGACCCAGTTCGGTACCAACCCGCAACAGCCGCTCCTGATACGGCAATTCGTAACGCAGGCCGCGCTTGACCATGGTCTGGTCCAGATACCAGGTGCTGCGCAAGAGTGGCTTGGTGGCAATACCGTTTTCCCTCCACCAATCCAGCCCATGCGCATCCGCGCCGTCACTGACCTCGGCGCTGGCTGCCCGACACACCGCGTCCCAAATTTCCTCGCAGCTGTGACGTCGCTGCGTGTCCAGCGAGTAGTCACCGTGGGCACCCCGGAGCGGTACGCTGCCGGCGCCCTTGTTGATGGCCGCGATGTAAGGCGCCGTCAGACCCGTGCGCGCCGCCAGTTCGCTGGCAATCTCGGTCATGTCACGCGCCTCGCCACTGCGCTCGACCACCGGCTGGCGCAGCGCAAAGCCGTTGACCTCCCAGTACTGTTCCTGGTACTTGGTGCCACCGATGCGCATCAGCTGCAGACTCTCCAGATCGGTCGCGTCGGGCAACAGGAGATCGGCGAAATGGTTGGTCTCGTCGTGCGTATAGGCAAACGCCACCGTGAACGGAAAGCGCGCCATCGTCTCGCCCAGTTCGTCCGTATTCCAGTACGAAATGGCCGGATTGGTGCGGTACAGGAACCAGACCTCGGGCAAGGTGACGCGCGGCAGACCCTTCGGTGTTTCGTCCAGGAACAGCCAGGAAAAGTGCGTCGGC
>CAZZLB010000040.1:0-12846 GCA_964654655.1 uncultured Rhodoferax sp.
CAACCCGAAGGCGCCGGCCAAGCTGCAGTGGATTCAGGCCACGGTACGCCAGACGATCCAGATGATTGCCGTGGAAGATGTGCTGTTTTTCATTTCGGACGAAAAATACACCCGGGTCCAGACCGCCACGCTGGAAGCCCTGATTCGCAAGCCGATCAAGGAGCTGGTGGAGGAGATCGACATGAACCTGTTCTGGCAAATCCACCGCTCCACCCTGGTCAATGTGAAAGCCATTGCCGGCGTCAGCCGGGACGAGCGCGGCCGACAACTTGTCAGCGTGCGGGGTCACAAGGAAAAGCTGGAGGTCAGCCGCAGCTATGCGGGTTTGTTCCGGGGGATGTAGCGCATGGCGTGTTGATGGCACGACAAAAGCCGGACCCGGCGCGTGTACTTTGATTCAAAGAACCCAAAGGCGCCACATAATCTCTACCTTGGGGAGGTAGAGCCTTGAATTCATCAGACAGCATCGGCGAGCCACTGGCGTTCCTGACTCAGTTGCCGGCAGTAGTAGAACGCGTTGCCGCCAGCGGTGACCTGCGGGCGCTGGCGTCTGCACGCATGGTGCTGCGGCTTGAAGCCTGCTGCCCTGTACGGGCCAAGCCCGGCGTGTGAACGGGAATCCAGGATGAGTGATAGAGACAACAAGCCTCAGGCCACAGTCAATTTCTTCCGAAACTACAACCGGGTTATCGGTGCGGCCTTCCTGGCCATCGTGTTGTTGACGCTGGGATTCTTCCTGCATCAGATCACTGAAAAACGCCAAGAGGAATTGGTCACCATTCAGGGCCACGTGGAGCGACACAGCCAGTTCATCGAGTTTGTGCTGCGTTCCTCGCTCGACTACCTGGAATCCTTGCGCACTGCTGCACACAGTCATTATCGGGAGCAGTCCCAGCGAGCTGCACCTGTTGCAAAGCTGGATGGTGCCAATCGCAATGGCGCGTCCAGTTTGCTGCGTCAAGATCCATCTGCATCCACGTTCAACCTCGACGCGCTTGCCGATCGCGACTCTGGCGGCAACCTGACCGGAGTCGGCCCGCTGCAGGGGCGCAGCCGGGCCTTTTACCTGGATGTGGAAATGGCGCTGGGACTGAACCAGACCTTTCATTCCATCACTTTCAATTTGCCAAACGCTGCCGAGGCATCCTTCACGTCCGTCGAAGACTTTGACATCACTTCACCATGGCAGGATTCATCCAAGCGGCGATTCAGCAGAGCACGTTATGAACGACCCATCTGGCGCATGGGGACGCCGGAAAACAATCCGAATCGCGAGAAATACTGGGCGCCAGTCCACTTTGGCGGCAAAGACACCGGCTTGCTGGTGCCGGTGGGTGTTCCTGTCTACAACAAGAACGAGTTCAGAGGGGTGGTGGCCATTGAGACCAGTCTGGACTATCTGAACCGCGTCAACGCCGACTTCGGCTACAAACTCGGGACCGTCATGCTGGTCGATGCGCAGGGCGTGGTGCTGGCGCATCCCAGTCTTGCCAGGATGGCCCTCGATCTGCAATCGACCAAAACCCTTGCTGAGTTCCTGCCCGCTGCAGTGTTTGCCGAGCGACCCCAATTGCGGGACCTGCCGGACAATCAGCCGGTCGAAATTGCCGGGCATGTGTTGATCAAGCACAGTTTTGTCTCGGCCCCCTGGACCCTGGTTTACAGCGTGCCGACCCAAACGCTCTGGTACAAGTTGTTGCAAGAGCGCGGCGGCGCCATGTTGGCCATGTTTCTTGGCCTGACAACCCTGATCATCGTGATGTACACGGTCACTGCCCGGGAGTTTGTGGTGCCGGCGACCAAACTGGTTCAGCACCTGGCCGCAGAATCGCAGTTCCAGCCGGTGCCGGTGCCCAAGGTTCCCTTTCCGTGGAAGCCCTGGTTTGACACGATCTCCAAGGCCTTTCGCGAGTCACTGCAGCTGATGTCACTGCGCCAGGAACTTGACATCGCGGCAAACATGCAGCAGGCGATATTGCCGCGCCATTGGCCGAGCCACGGCGATTTTTTGCTGTGGGGATCCATGCGTTCGGCCAAGGAAGTCGGCGGTGACTTCTATGACCATTTCCCATTGGAGGGTGGCAAGACCGGCATCGTCGTGGCCGATGTGAGCGGCAAGGGCGTGCCGGCGGCGCTGTTTGGCATGGTGTCGAAAACCCTGCTCAGAGCGACAGCCACACAAAAAGCGATTGAGCCTGGCTCGGTAATCGAGAGCGTGAACGATGTCTTGTGCCAGGACAACGAGAGTTGCATGTTCGTGACGGTTTTTTATGCTGTCCTGGATCCGGCTCGGGGTCAGCTCTCTTATGTCAACGCCGGGCATCCGCCACCGCTGCTGGTTCATTCTGACGGCAGCACGGAGTTCCTGTCATTGACCGGTGGCATTGCCTTGGGTGTGGCGGACGGCATGGTGTTTGAGCAGCAGAGTATTCAGCTTGACGCCGGTGACTACCTTGTCATCTATACCGATGGCGTCACGGAGGCATTTAACCCTGGCAACGAGGAATTTACGGAGGCCCGCTTGCCGCCGCTGTTTGGTCAGCAGGGAGCTGCCGATGTGCAGGATGCGGTCCATCGCGTCATTCGGGCGGTTGATGCCTTTGCGGCGGGCGCACCGCAATCGGACGACATCACCTGCGTGGCATTGCTCTACTGTCCAGGGTCTCGGCCGGATCAGGGTCCAACAAGCAGGGTTGAAGTTTCGTGAAAACGCACCGAATCATTTTTGACAGATTGACTGGCCTGGTTCTGGGCATGCTGATGCTGGGCATTTGCACCCCGATGGCATGGGCCGACGCGCTGGACACGATCAAGACACGCGGCACCTTGATCGTGGGTGTCAAGAAGGACGTGCCTCTTTGGGGACTGCTTGACCCTTCCAGTGGTGAAATCAGGGGACTGGAGCCCGATCTGGCACAAACACTGGCTGACCATCTGGGAGTCAAGCTCAAGTTGGTCGGTGTGCTCACCTCGGAGCGTACGGATGCTGTGGTTGGCGGCAAGGTGGATGTGTTGATCGCAACCCTGTCGGATACGCCGGAGCGGCGTCAACTCATGACCTTGGTGCAGCCACACTACTACGCGTCTGGGGTCAATCTGCTGGCCAGAAAAAGCGAACACTTCAAGGATTGGAATGCCCTGCGAAATCGCCGGGTCTGTGGCCGCCGCGGTGCCTTCTATAACCGTCTGATCACCGTCACCTACGGCACCGACGTGATTGCCCTGTATGGCAACGACCTGTCGTTTGCAGCCCTGCGTGATGGGCGTTGCTCGGCACTGCTGCATGACGATATTGCGATCGTTTCCATCTTGCAAAACCCTGACTGGGCACGGGATTTTGAAATGCCGTTGACATCGCTCTATCACGTGCCGTGGTCGATTGCGCTGTCTCCTGCCGAGCGCGGTGGGCGGCTCGAAAGGACCATCTCGCGTCTTGTAATGGGTTGGCATCGCGATGGTGTGTTGACAAAACTCGAAAGCAAATGGGGAATTCAGTCAACTTCCTACCTGAAGGAGAAACAGGCTGTCTGGCAGCGCAAAGTGAACGGACAGTGGTATTGCGGTGACGAACTGACAGATCGCTCGCCCCAAGAGTGCCGTTAACCCACCAAAAAAATGTTTTGATGAGTCCCAAAAGTTCACTTGGCCAGACCAGCACATTGGGCGTTGCCTTGTCAGATGACGCAGCGCCGGACGTCGAGGTCAGCGCTGCCATGGCGCAGTTGTACAACCACTATTTTGCTTGTCATGACTACGAGAAGCGCTATCCGCAGCCGAACCGGGCGACGCTGGACTTCCTGATGGGCCAAGGTGCGAAGGAGGCCCGGCAAATACTTGATTTTGGTTGTGGCAACGGGCGCTATGCCTTGGCTCTGCTGCACAGTACGTCGGCGTCGCTCACGGGCTGCGACATTTCGGAAGCGGCGTTGGCGGAATTCAACAGTCACCTGGACCATGCCGGATGGGCGGCGCGAACGCGCTTGTTTCTTGGGCCCTCCAGCGTTCTGGAGGGGCGCGGGCAGTATGACCTGATCCTGATGCTGTTTGGGGTACTCAGCCATGTGGGCACCCGATCTGCGCGTCTCGAGACCTTGCGGCAGCTCAGAGGCCTGCTGGAGCCGGGGGGCAAACTGCTGCTGACGGTGCCGAGCCAGTGGCGTCGCCGTCCGGTTGAACTCATGGGTGCAGCCTTTGATCGCTGGCGAGGTCGCGTTCAGGGCATTCGCACCGAGCCCGGCAACATCCTGTTCACTCGGCGCCTGGGGGGGGTGTTGCACCAGTTCTTCTATCACCTCTACACTGTGCGAAGCCTGCGCGAGGAGTTGCTGGCGGCGGGCTTCAAGATGATAAGGGTCGAAGCAGAAAGTGTCCTGCCTGAATGGTTGATCACACAACACCCCTGGATTGGTGGGCTCGATGCCCGGGTTGCACGTTTCCTGCCTGCTTCGCTGGGTTACGGTATGCGGGCGGTGGCGGTACCGGTATGAAGCCTATTCATCATTTGCTGGGCAGGACAGGCGCCTGGATGCTGGTGCTGGTTGCCGTACTGCATGTGGACGCATCATCCGCTGCGCAGGTTGAAGCACCTCGCAGCAGTGAGCGACTGGCCCTGGTCAAGCAGCGCGGCAGCCTGATTGTCGGAGTCAAGACGGACTATCCCCCGTTTGGTTTTCTCAACGCCAGTGGGGCCTCCGAAGGGTTTGAGCATGACCTGGCGCAGGACGTCGCCAGGCGACTGGGCGTCAGTCTGACCAAGGTAACCGTCTCGGGAGCCAACCGCCTGCAAAAGCTCGAAGAGGGCAGTGTGGACATGCTGCTTTCGACGACCGGTGACACGGCAGAACGCCGCAAGATTGTCACCATGATCGAGCCCAACTATTACTCCTCGGGCGTCACCCTGTTCATGCCGCCTGAGCAGAATATCAGTGACTGGTCGGAAACCCGCGGCAAGAAAGTGTGTGCCACGCAAGGCAGCTACTTCAACCGGACCATGGCGCAGCGCTACCTGCTCGATTTGCAGATGTTCAATAGCGCCAGAGATGCCAAGCTGGCAGTCAAGGACAGGCGCTGCATTGGCTATCTGTTCGACAACACGGCGATTCAGGGCGATCTCAGATTGCCGGAATGGGCTGGATTCAAGGCGCCGTTGGCACCCGTACTCAGTACGCCGTGGGCGATCGCCATCGCACGTCGGGAAGCGGGTTCGGAATTCGATCGGCTGCTGGGTGACATCGTGGCCGATTGGCACCGCAGCGGATTTGCCATCGACCGTGAAAAAGCGTGGGGACTTCCGCCGTCCACGTTCCTGGCGGACACGCACGCCTTGTGGATAAAGCTCGATGCCAACGGCAACCGCTTGTGTGAGCGCGAAACGTCGGGCCATTGGCCGAGCGTTTGCAGAAACCCCGTTTTTCTCAACTCAACCGATACCACGGGCCTGCGTCGGCTGGGTCTGTGGTTCAAGGAAAGTACCGGTCTCGACCTGAGCCTGATCTACGACGAATACGACCGCACGCGATTCCTGTTGGGTCTGGGGACCACTGTCTTGTTGATGCTGTTTTGCGTTTCTGGCAGCCTGCTTCTGGGTGTGTTGGGTGCCGTGCTGGCGGAGGCAAAAGTTCGCATCCTGAGCAGGCTGATCTGGATCGCGAGCGTGCTTGGGCGCATGACCCCGCCGCTGTTGGTAATGTACCTGTTGCTGTTTGGGCTTGGGTCCCTGCTGATGGCGTCGTACGGCATCACTTTGTCGCCCTTTGCAGTTGTTGTGGGGTGCCTGAGTTATTACACCGGCTCAAGCATCATGACGGCGCTCCTGTTCGCAGCGGATGTCAGGCGTCAATCGAATCCGGCTTTCCGCTTGCGTTGGGCAAGCCTGCGTGAGCTCATCGCAACGAGCAGTGGCCACGTGACGGCAGCGCTGATCAATGTATCGAAGGCGACCATGATGGCCTCTGCTGTCGCTGTTCCCGAACTGCTCTCGGTCGCTACCACCATCATGACGGAAAACGGCAACGTTGGCGTGATGATGAATGTGTTGCTGTTGACCTTCCTGCTGCTCATCTTTGCAGCGGTTCGCGTGCTGAAGCGGCTTGAGCGCAAGCTGCTGGGAGTGAAGCAATGAATCCGCCCGGGCTGGACGTGCTGCGCGAGCTGATTACCTGGACACCGTTCCTGCTGGCGGGCTTCAGCCTGAACATCCTTATTGCATCTCTTGCGATGGTCATTGGAACCGGACTGGGTTGGGGGCTGGCCCTGCTCAGACTGTCGAGTCGTCCGCGCCGGGTCAGGGTCAGCTTGCTGCTGACCGAACTCACACGCAATGTGCCCACCATTGTTTTCCAGTTTTACCTGGTTTTCATGTTGCCCGGCGAATTTGTCCTGCCCGGTACCTCGATTACTCTGGGTTTTCCCGGCTGGCTGAATGCGTCACTGGCCTTGGCCATGGCAGTGATTGGCTTTACTTCTGACAATCTGACCACAACCTTGCGCGATTGGCGCGGCGGAGATCACGCGGCAGCGCTTCTGTTTTTGCCCAACTGGACGAGCTATATGCTGATCATTGTCATCGCCTCCAGCACGGCGTCGATCATTGGTGTGAGCGAATTGGTCAGCCGTTGCAATACCGTCATCAACGCGACCGGCAACACGCGACTGATGTTTCCGGTCTATTTGTATGCTTGCGCCTGCTTCTTCCTTTTTTGCTATCCCTTGACCCGCCTGATGCAATGGACCAGGGAGTATCTCGCCCGGCGTCTGGGTCCGGCGCCACATTGAATGAGAAAGGCTTTGCCATGAAAGTCCGTTTTTGGGGTACCCGGGGTTCCATTCCGATCTCGTTGACCGCCGAACAAACGCGCGCCAAAGTAGTGGCTGCGCTGCATGCCGCCATCGACCACGGTCTGAACCGCCGCGAAGACGTCGAGTCCTTTGTTGATTCCCATCTGCCCTTTGAAGTCAGAGCGACCTATGGTGGTCATTCGAGTTGCGTGCAGCTGGAGTCCGAGGGGGCAGATCATGTGTTCCTGGACTTCGGCTCCGGCGCGCGGCCCTTGGGGGCTCACTATTTGCGACAGTTCCCACCCACCTTGCCGCAGACCTACCACGTCTTCATGTCCCACCTGCACTGGGACCACATCATGGGGTTTCCCTTCTTTACGCCGGTTTATATTCCGGGCAATCGGATTGTCATTCACACCTGCCACGCGCAAGCCGAGTTTGCCTTTCGCCAGCAACAGTCAGCGCCGTGTTTTCCTGTTGAATTTGATGCGCTGGCCGCGCAGATCGAGTTTGACTTGTTGACACCTGGGCAACACTATGAAATTGCGGGTTACTCGGTCACAGCGCTGTTGCAGCTTCACTCGGGCGACTCCTATGGGTGGCGTTTCGAGCGCCATGGCAAAGCGATGGTTTACTCGACAGATTCAGAGCACAAGCTGGATGACACGGAGGCACTGAAACCGTATGTCGACTTTTTCCGCGATGCGGATCTGGTCGTGTTCGATGCCATGTACTCACTGATCGATGCCATTTCAGTGCGCGCTGATTGGGGGCATTCGAGCAACATGATGGGGATCGAACTGTGCCAGTCCGCCAAGGCCAGGCGCCTGTGCATGTTTCACCACGAGCCTGCCTATGACGATGCCAGGATTGCCGGTGTTCTGGAACAATCGCGCCGACTCGAGGAAATCACACGAAGTGAGGCCGAGCTTGTGGTCCTGACCGCCTATGACGGTCTGGAGATAGACTTGTAGCCACTGCGCCAGGGCTCAGGGATCAACTCAGGGATTTGCTCAACAGCAGCCGGTTCCAGTCGCCGCTGCGCTGGTAGGAAACGCTGTCCATCAGCTGGAAAACCAGAAACAGCCCGAGCCCGCCGATTTCCCTCTCTTCGAGCGTGGCATCCAGATTGGGGGGAGCCACCTGAAGCGGGTCGAAAGCGATTCCATTGTCGGCGACCGTGATCCGGACTTGTGACTCCTGCTGTGTCAGATCTATCGTCAAGCGCGGCGCAGTGAGTCCGGCAGATCCATACGTCATGACGTTGACAATCACTTCTTCCAGTGCCAGGCGGACTTGCGCCACGGCATGGACGGGCCAAGTCTGGCTCAAACCAAAACTCTCGACGCCATCGAGCAGCCTTGCCAGACTCGCCATGTCGGCATCGCCTTCCAGTGTGAGTTGAGCTGACATTGTCAAATTCTATAGCGTACTTCCCCACGCGTTTGGACAAACTACTATAAGATAAGTGCACCCATTAACAAGGTTTTTGTGACATGAGCACGAGCGTTACTTACAAATCCACTGGTCGTTTGGATACCACCACAGCGGCTGCCGCCGAGAAGGCCTTGCTGGCCTTGCTGGTTGACGACGTTGATTCGATCAATATGGATTTGTCTGAACTTGACTATGTCAGCAGCGCCGGGCTGCGCGTCTTGCTGGTGGTGGCGAAAGCTGCAAAAGCCAAAGGCGGCAAACTGATCTTGCTTGCGCCCAAGCCCGCGATTCTGGAAGTCATCAAGATCAGTGGCTTTGACCGGATCATCCATATTCAATAGATGGCGCCGAGCTAGCGCACTGCTTGATGCACGTCAACAGATGGCGTGTGTTTGGGATGATTTATCACATAGTGGTGCTAGTATTCATTCACCAAAATATGCGAGGAGCCCAGCTTCTCGTTTGCCCATTTGGGGTGAGTGTGTTTCCGCTTAGCTGTCTGTGGCCGGAAAGTGTTCGACCGGGCTATGAGTTCATCCAGGGTGGGCCTTGAGATCAACCGTTAACTCATGGACGCAGCACTATGAAAGCCAAGACAGCAAAGTACCCCGGTATCCCCAACGTCATCCACGGCAACGGCGCGGTCGCCTACGTCATGGGCCAGGTTTGCGGTGGCGTCATCGGGTACCCGATCACGCCTTCCACCGAAATTGCCGAAATCTATGAAGCCTTCCGCGCCGAGGGCGGCGTCAATGTCTTTGGCAGGCATCCGTTCTTCTTCGAGCCCGAGGGCGAGCATTCCGCGCAGAGCGGGGCTCTGGGTGCCGCACTGACGGGTGGTCAGTTCATCTCCAACGCATCATCAAGCCAGGGCATTCTGTACGCCCTTGAATCGCATTACGTGACGGTCGGCAAGAAGGTTGGCGGCTTCGTGCTGCAGGTGGCAGCGCGTGTGGTCTCCAAGCACTCGCTGAACGTGATGGCAGGGCATGACGACGTCTATTCCCTGCTGTCGTCCGGCTACACCATCCTGTTCGGCTCCAACCCGCAGGAAGCGGCCGATCTGGCGGCCATTTCATACCGTGTTGCATCGCTGTCGCTGATTCCGGTGGCCAACGCGATGGACGGTTTTGCCACCAGCCACATGATGAGCGAAGCGCTGATGCCCGAGCCTGCCTTGTTGCGCGAGTACCTCGGCGACCCGGCCGGGCGCATCAAGGCGCCCACACTGGCACAGGAGATGTTGTACGGTGCCAAGGGCAGGGTGGTGCAGTTGCAGCAGTACCTGGTCCGGCATCAGGCCGACCTCATGCCCGACAAGTTCGCCAAACTGCAAGCCTATCTGATCAGCAACGCGGTCCATGTCGAGTCCGACAATGGTGGCGAACTGGTGGACAAGACGCTGGAGTGCTTGCCTGAAGAATTGCACGGCGCCTGGAAGCGTCAGTGGCTTAACGCCTTCGAGAAGGGTACGCGTCAGCTGGTGCCCGCGCTGGTCGATGTGAACAACCCGGGTCTCACCGGTGCGGTGCAGAACCAGCCCGATTTTCAGGCCGGTGCAGTGGACCACCGTACCCATTTTGTCGTCGCCGTGCCGGGCATTGTGCGCCAGGCGATGCAGGAATATTCCGAGTTGACGGGACGCAAGTACAGCCCGGTGCAGACCTTCATGTGCGAGGACGCGGACTACGTGATGGTGGGGCTGGGCTCGGTCACGGACGACGTGGAAGCGGTGGTGAGCCATCTGCGCAGCCAGGGCAAAAAGGTCGGTCTGGTTGCCATCAAATTGCTGCAACCCTTTCCCGAAGCAGAACTGGTGGAAGCGCTCAAGGGCAAGAAAGCCGTCACCGTGCTGGAGCGCTCCGACCAGACTGCGCTCACCAGTTTTGTAACGCAGGCGCTGTTCAAGGCGCGTGAAAACGCCAGCCAGATGCGTCACGCCGGCATTCCCGCTCTTGCAAGCAGCCCGATGCTGACCACGGCCATCTTTGGCCTGGGTGGCCACGATCTGCAGCCGCGCCATCTCATCGCAGCGTTCAAGAACATGGAAGACGGCAAACTGGTGCCGCTGATCTATCTGGGCTCCCAGTTCTTCTCGGACACGGCAACGCCCCGTGTTTCAGAAATGCTGCAGCGACTCAAGGCCGCCTATCCCGAGACCGAGCCCATGGCGCTGCAGACCCAGCCCAATCCGAAGCTGCTGCCGGACGCGGGCTTCCGGGTGCGTTTTCATTCCATTGGTGGCTACGGCACCATTGCCTCGGGCAAGCTGCTGACCGACATTCTGGCCGGCGTGCTCAATATGCACTCCAAATCGGCTCCCAAGTACGGCTCCGAGAAGAGCGGGGCTCCCACCAACTACTACATCACGCTCAGTCCGGAGCCGGTCAAGATCACCAACGCCGAACTGGAAGACGTTGAGGTCGTGATTGCGCCCGATCACAGGGTCTTCAGCCACACCAATCCGCTGCTCGGATTGGCTGCGGGCGGCACCTTCATTCTGCAGTCCAGCGCCACGGCCGAGGAGGTGTGGGCAGAGTTGCCGCCAAAGGCGCGCCAGACCATCCGCGAACGCAAGATCCGTTTCTTCATCGTCGATGCGTTTGCCGTTGCCAAGAAGAATGCGCCGACACCGGAACTGGCCACCCGCATGATGGGTATTGCCTTCATTGGCGCGGTGGCGGGCCATGTGCACCAGGTCTCGGCCGGTGCCGACGAGGCAGCGATTCTGGAGAAAGTGCGGCAACAGATTTCCAAGAAATTCGGCGGCAAGGGCGGCGCCGTGACCGACGGCAATATGGCCGTGATCCGTGAAGGCATTGAAGCCACGCAGAAGGTCGATTACGACCTGCCGGAATTTGCCGTCATCGAGAGCAAGCCCGCGACGATCCCGATTTACAGCGCATCGCAATCGGCCGCACAGTGCCAGAGTGCCGGACCATCGGGCTGCGCCGGCATGTTTGACGCCAGCTATTACGAGGACATGGTGCTCAAACCGTTCCGCGAAGGCGCATTGGGTGAGGCACCGGTGTTGCCAGGCACCGGTCTGTTCATGCCGGCCGGCAGTGCCGGTGCCAAAGACAAGGGCCTGTTCCGGCGTACCGTGCCCGAGTTCAAGGCCGACCTGTGCACCGGTTGCATGGAGTGCGCGCTGGTTTGTCCGGACGCTGCCATTCCCAACGTGGTGCACGAGATTCACGAGCTGGTGCTCAGTGGCATCAAGCAACTCGACATCACCGCGGCGCAGGCCGAAGTTTTGCGCGGCCATGCTTATTCACTGTCTGAAGCCGTGCGCGAAAGCTACCGCCAGACCAAGGAGGCCAGGCCTTTGCACGAATTGCTGGCCGAAGCTGCGACGCATCTGGATACCGACAACGTGACCCTGCTGCGCAACATCAGCAAACTGGTCGATGTGCTGTCGTTGTACCCGGTGGCGCGGACACGGCCCTTCTTTGACGCCATGGAGAAAGCCAAGGCCGGCAGCGGCGGCATGTTTGCCGTCAATGTGGATCCCTGGAAGTGCACAGGCTGCCTGGAGTGCATCGAGGTCTGCGGACCGCACGCCCTGGTGCCACGCGATCAGGACGCAGACGTGCTGCAAACCCTGCAGCAGCGCTTTGACACCATGGGCAAGCTGCCCAACACACCTGCGCGCTTTGTTGACGGAGCCATCAAGCCCGATGGCGAAATCAAGCGTCTGCTGCTGGACCATGCCAACTACTATTCCACGACTGGCGGTCATGGTGCTTGCCGCGGCTGTGGCGAAGTGACTGCGATCCGGCTCGTCATGGCGACCAACCAGGCGATCACCGCCAAGCGCCAGCGCGAGCACATACATGAACTCGAAGCGCTGATTGCCGACCTGGGCGCCAAGCAGGCAGCATTGGTCAGCACCGACGCCGAGCGCGCGCAACGCCTGGGCGCGCTGATCGGCATCCTGGAAAAGCGTCTCTACCTGTTCGAGAGCGGTCCCAGCGGCAACGGCCCGTCCGGCGCCGTGATTGCCAACTCCACCGGCTGCAGCAGTGTTTACGCCTCTACGTTCCCGTTCAACTGCTACAACGATCCCTGGGTCAACAGCCTGTTCCAGGACGCGCAGCCGCTGGCCAAGGGCATCTTTGAGGGCATCGCAGCGCAGACCGTCGCCGACGTGCGGGCCCAGCGCGTGGCGCGGCTCGAACTGGCCGACGCCTACGACGCCAAGACGCACGAGCAGGAACTGCGCATGCTGTCATGGGAGCAGTTCAGCGTGGCTGAACTGGGCCTGATGCCCACGGTGATCACGGTCGGTGGCGACGGTGCCACTTACGACATCGGCTTTGGTGCACTCTCGCGCATCCTGATGAGCGGCACGCCGCTCAAGGTGCTGGTGCTCAACACCGGCTCCTACTCCAATACCGGCGGCCAGGCCTCGACCTCCAGCTTCATCGGGCAAGACTCTGACCTGTCGCGTTTCGGCAGCGCCGCGACCGGCAAGCACGAGTCGCGCAAGGAACTGGGCCTGATCGCAGCTTTCCACTCCAACGTGTTCGTCTGTGCCACCAGCACCTCGTTGCCGGGTCACTTTTTCAAGAACACCATGTAGTGCCTCACCTACACCCATCCTCCGGCGCTGATATACGTCTACACTCC
>CAZZLB010000041.1:0-12699 GCA_964654655.1 uncultured Rhodoferax sp.
GGGATCACCATTCCTTCATGCGGCTTGCCCCCGTCGCTGCCGGGCTCCCCGCGCAGTTCGGACAGGTCATTCAGCATCCCCACCGCTTCATCCCGGGTGAGTCCGGAGATGGTTTCCTCCGGGACATTGTAGGCTCGCAGTTGTCGGACTACCTCTGGACCGGGCGAGGGAAGCGATTGAAGCCGGGATCCCGTGGCGGGTCCAAGATCCGGGGGCATCGTAAGCACCCCCGCTGGTGTGGGGACATCAGGAACAACCCCAGAATTCGGGGAGAGTTCCTCTGCCGACACGCGAAGCCCGGGAGCCTTGTTAAGCTCTGAAACGGTAGGAGCGCCGGTCTGGTGCAGGCGATCAAGGTGCGCTTCGGCCTGCTGCCGAGTCATCCCTTCGATGTCCTGATCCGAAAACCCATACTCCTTGAGTAGCCGGGCAGTCTCGGGGCCCACGGGCTTTCCCTTGGGCGGTTCCACGTACCTGGAAGTTTCGCCACGGAGTTCCTTGGGCGGCGGGGTAAGCGTACCTTCAACCGGCTTCGGAGCCTGTTCTTCCGGCCACAGGCGGGGAGGTCGGGGGACTGCCTTGTCCGACATTCCCAGCAGCTGTTCGACGTGCTGTCTGACCGTGCGGTCAGCAAGCGGCGAGGACCCCCAACCGTACACATCGGACTGGGAGGCCGGTCCACGCCCTTCCTGAGGAGTGTACAGGCCCGTCTTCTCGGCCACTCCAGCCAGCCACAGGTTCACCCACCGGAGCATCGGAGACTTTTGTGCCCCGAGAGGTGCGCCACGAAGCAGATTCGAAATCATCTCCGGGCGGAGTTCGTCCAGACCGGCTTCGATGAACCGGTCCTTGGTCATCCCCTCGGTATTTACGCCCAGAGCCTCCAGATACATCTTGCCCTTCGACGCCACGAAATCCTCGCCGTGTGCATCGAGCAACCCTTGATTGTACTTGTGGATCAGTGCTCCGTCTTCGACCTTCGAAAGAATGCTGTCAAAGACGTGCCCAATCTCGTGCCCAGCAGCCAGAGTGTTCTGGTTGAGCACGATAGTCTTCTTGTCAAAGTTGAAGTACCCGGGTTGCGTGGGGTCCGCCTTCGAACCAAGCTCCCCAACCGCGTTGACGTAAGCCTCCGCAGTGGGAGCGACGAAGATCTTCAACCCAAGAAGGTTGTACATCTTCTGCCGCAGGTATTCGAACCGGTTTGCCGCCGCGTCACCGCGGTTCGCCACGTATTCTGCCGTGGAGGCGTCCAGAGCAGGCTCCGAAGCGAACTCTTTCTCCCCGTAGGTCTGGGGTTGCTCCACGCCAACGAAATCCTTGGGCGGGGTGTATGCAGCCGATACCACCCGGCTGGCTGCAGTGTGCAAGGCCTCCCTAGCAACTCCTGCGGTAGCTCCCGCAGCACCGAGGCCACCCCCGAAGCTAAGGGCACCACCAAATAGCTCTCCGGCTTTCTCCGGGCTGCCGCCGAGGAGTTCCGAGATGCCCGCCGTGCCGAACAGTACGTTGGCGGTGGAGCCCCACGGCTTTGCTGCGTGCGCCGCTCCTGTCGCTGCCGCTCCAGTAATCGCCTCAGCCGCCCGGAATGGAAGGGTCTCGCCAGCACGAGCAAGCATACCCCCCGCGCCTTCTGCAAGCTTCGCAGTCGCAGTTCGGGCGAGGGGAGAGAGCACGCCACCAGCGACAGTTCCCAACACAGTTCCCAAGGGGCCACCAATCATGGAACCAACCCCGGCTCCGATTGCGCCACCAGTCCACCGGGAACCAAAGATAGCTGGCGCAGCTTTGCCCTCCTGAGCCGCGCCCCAAGACTTGAGCCAATCGCCAGCGGCAGTGGTGTAGGTCTTTACCGCCGCTTCCGCACCGGCTTTCGTTGCAGACTCCGCCACTACCCGACCAGCAGCATCAACGGCAGCGAACTTACCAGCTTTCTCTGCCGCGCCAGCCACTTTTCCAGCCCCGCCCATACCGACCACCCAGAGTGGGTTGAGCACTTCCGCGGCAGCCTTGACGTTCTCCGGGTTGATCTTGAAGTCCTCGCCATAGCCTTGTGCAGCGGTGTGCATGGCGTCGATGACGTGACCCGTGAGTGGGCCCTTGCCCTCCACGGTGTCGGAACGCATCTTGGCCATCCCCGCTTCGGTATCCAGAAGCAGCTGGGCGTCCTCCACGGACATCTTGTTTCCCGTGACTCTGCGTGCGAGGGTACCCAGGTTCCGGGAGATGCTGTGGAAGAGGTCCGCGGCTGACTGGGCACCAGACTCTGCACCAGCAGTCTGGGTAGCAAGTTCCTTCAACGCCGCGGTGGGGCGACCTTGAGCCAGTTCTGCCACAGCCGCAGGCACCGCACCATGCTGACGCCAAGCCTCTTTGGCCAGCGTCTTTCCCATCTCATAGACTGCCGGGAGGGCTCGTACGGTGCCTTTGGCAAACTCGCCAATCATCCCCAGTTTGTCTGGAGAACTCTCGGTACGGGCCGAGTACACCTCAGCAAGCTTGCGTTGCTCTGCGGGGTTCAGCTTCTCGCTGTGGGCCTTGTAGAACTCAATTGGATCGAAGCTCGCATCTTTAGCGAGAGCTTCTACGGGCTTGGACAGCGGATTAGCAGGGTCCGCAGTTACCAGCGAAGCCTCATCAACCGGAACTGCGCTCTTCGGAGCGAAGGAATCCGGGCTTACCTCATCCACAGGCACTGCGCCCGGGGGTGCGAAGTCCTCCGGAGCGGGTCCAGCAGGCTTGGGAGTGAAGGAACCAGTCTTCTTGAACAGGTCTGCCGCCTCTTTGGCGCGACGAGTAAGCTCTTGAATCGCGTTTGAGGGCTCCTCACCTGTGGGGAGCTTCGCAAACGGGGCTAGGGACACCCCGGTAGGAGGAGAGGAGAGTGCAGCAGCCATGTCGTTGTAATATCGGCATCACAGCGGCGAACTTCCAGAACTGGGGCTCACAGTTAGCCCAGAAGGAGCCGAAGCAGGAGGTTCCGGAGGCGGGAACAACTCCTTGGAGATCTTCTTGATAACTTGACTGTCCGGGATGCTGTCGAGGATCTCATGCCACCGTTCTTTGGGGTAGCCCTCCCGGATCATGTTCGCCGCTACGGCAGGATCGGCACTGGTGAGAACTTTCACGCTTACCGGGGGTTTAGTCTGGGCACGGGACTTGGCAGCATCCACGTCCGACTTCCGGTACAGCCTCGGCTGCTTTGTCATCGGGTCAATAAGCATAACCACTTCCACGTCCTCCACCTGCCCGGTTGCCGGGTTCATGACGGACCGGATAGTGGTAGTTCCGATAGCACCCGTTGCGGGGGCTTTGCTGGCTCCGCTCGCACTGCCTGCTGTTCCAGCAGTGCCCGGGGTTACATCCTCCGTAAGAGACTTGGGAAGGATGTGCCCCAGAGGGATGTTGTTGTCGTTAGCCCGGTTGATCACCGGAGTCACGGAACCAATAGCAATCTGCTTGTGGCTCGCCAAGGCCCCCGACACGATGTCAGCCATAGCTTTCCGAGTCTCGGGCGTGAGCTTCGTTCCGAGGGTGAACCGCTGCGCGATCTGGTCAATCGTCTCCTGAGACATCCCGTTGGACAGACCCCATCTTTGCAACGCACTGATTGCGGAGGTAGTCAGCTTCTGCTCGCCCTCACGGACTGTCCCAGTAGGATCCAACACTTTATTGAATTGGTTGATCATGGCCAGATCAACCATTCCGTTCGGCGAAGAGTCCGCCAAGCGCAGCAGGTTCTGACCGTTCTGAAGGGCGGTCTCGTAAGCCTGCACCTGCTTGTTTCCGGCTACATCCGTCGCCAAAGTCGAAGTCAGCGCCCGGTTAATTTCACCCTGCTTTGCCACCACATCCATGCCCTTGATGAGCATCTCGTGGTCTTGTGCCGACTTGGCAAGACGATCCATGGTATCGCCGCTCTTCTTCACCAGAGCCTCTACCGGCTCGTCAATCGTAGCCGCAACGCCGTACTTGTTTAGCCAGCCAACAAGCGGAGCCTTGGATTTGTAGGGATCCTTGTTGATCTCGTCCAGTTCCGTCCTCGCCTTTTGCAAAGCAAGCTGCCCGGTACTGATTTGCGTAGATCCGCCAAGCTTGGCAAGCTCGGCAGCCCGTTCCGGAGTCATGTAGTCCGCCCCGGCGATGCCGATGGTTTTGCCCATCCTAGCCTGCGCAGCCTGCATCTCGGCGGTATCCTTGGCGGTCTGGATGTCCAAACCGGTGGCACGTACAGCCTCGCGTTGTTCCCTCGACTGCTTCTTGGAGCTTGCAGTATCAAGGGCCGTTTCCCGCTCCTCCTGCCTCTGTGCGGGACGAACGATACCTGCGTCCATCAGGTCGTTGAAGTTCACGATACCCGCCTTGTAGGCGCGCTCCACCGCGTCCACAGGGTCCTTGGTGAACTTGTACTGGTCAATCCCCTCGATTGCGAGTCCGGGATTTACCGCCGTGATGGGTTGTTCAAATGGCATAAATCAACCAAGTCCTTGTCCGGTGTTGTAGTTCCACGCCGTTCCGGAGCCTCCCATGGAGGACCCTGAGTTGAACAGGCTGCCGAAGATGCTGTTCCCACCCATGTACCCACTTCCGCCTCCCACACCGCCTGCCACAGCGTTCACCCCGCTGGCAGCAGCACTGGTGTAGCCAGCCAACTCTTCTCCCTTTGCGGTAGCCTTGGCTGCGTTCACTTCACCCAGACCAAGAGCTTTCTTGTTCTGCTGGTTGATGCGAGCCATGTCGAGGTTAACCATCTCCCTACCCGACAATCCGGCAGCCGGCATCATCTGTTGGGCCATGCTGATACCCGCGGCAGCCTTCTGATCTCGCGCCTGCTGCACCGTGCCCGAGGTACCAATGAGCCGGGACAGGATATTGCTCCGTGCCGTGGTGAGGTCCGTTGCCAAAGTGGCAGCCTGCGTGGCATTCGCCTTGCGCTGCTGCTTCAAAGCCAGACCGGCAGCCCCGAGCAACTCTCCAGCATGCCTGCCGGCGTAGCCCTTCGAAGACGGATCCCACCCAGCCTGCCCGGCAGAAGTCAACCCAGCACGGACAACCTCAGCTTGGAAGTCCGGAGACAATTTCGCACCCTGATCAAGCTCTGCCTTGGCGTCAGCCAGCAGTTTGTCCTTGATTGCTGTGACCCGCGGGTCCGCGTTCAGGGTCTCGTCGGACATTGCCGCCAATGCTTTGTCTGTAGTCTTCTCGGCGGCGGTGTCCCCGGAAAGTGAATCAAGGTACCCCTGGAGACCCTTCTCCCGGATCGCGGCGGTGACCGGGTCGGCCTCCTTCTGCAGCTTGAGTTGGTCGCGAATATGCTGCTGGTCACGACTCAGCGCGATATCCTGCTCCTTGTTAGGAGAGATATTCTCCATCGCGTTAATCGCGTCCTTGCGTGCGTTTGCAGCCTTGCGGGCAGCATCACCCTTGATTGCGGCACTGGCGGCAACTGCAGCGACTGCAACTAGAGCTACGACTGGCATATTAGAGTTCCTTTAAGTACCATGTTTCTACTGGTAAATATCGCTTTGCCCGCAAAAATCGAGCGTGCCGCTCCCCCCTTTCACATAACGGGTGGCCGGAGGCAACTCGCTTTGCACCAATAGCTCGGGCGTGCTTTTCGAAAGCCGAAAATAACGTCAAGACACGTTTCTCGTCCGGATCCGCGTCCATGAAAATCTCTTGGACCACCAAGTCACCCGTTATCGGGTCAGGTCCCTTCATGGCGATCAGCACCCCTGTCATCCGTTGGTCCGGATCTCGTAGGCAGTACCCGAAGCCAATTTCCTGCTCAATCAAGTCCGACCACAACCGCTCAAACCGGCTGGAGTCACTATATGTAACCGCGATGTGCCCGGTCTCCTTCCCGAACGCCAACATGCGCCCGAATATTTCGGGAAGATCCATCTTCTCGATTGACTCTGGGCTATTCAAGGTAGTACACCACGATTTTCCAGTTATTGATGTCCGGCCATACTGGATCGGCTCCCTCGGTGGGGTTCGCCAGTTCCAGGGTCCCCGACGAGGAATGCAAGCTGTTGGATTTGACTGTCCAGCTAGAGGCGGTTGTTTTGAAGGCGAACCCGGCTATGCGACCTCCATCCCCTACCTCCGCATCGAATGAGGCAATATCCACCTCGTCCCCGGCGGTGTACCCCAGTTCAGAGGTTTTGCATCGCATGACTGCTCGGATATGAACCGCGCCAGAGGGCCGTGCAATCGTGATGGTCTGTCCCATTCCGGGAGGTGCCACTTCGGCGGTTGTCTTCACCCTAGCGGACAATGCCTGCGGGGTGGACCACGCCGTTGCTCCAGCCACGTTTGTCAGCACCGCTCCAGCCGTGGAGGCACCAACGCTGATCTTCGCCGCGTTGACGGAGTTGTCCGCCAGCGCAGTATTGACGTCTCGCCACGCAGAGACGTTGCTCAGGGAGGAGAGTAGTGTATTATCTGCTCCCGCGGGGATGCTTCCAGCACCGAACCCGAGGAATGCCGTAAATGCCGTGTCAGCCACCCACTTCATCGTGCCAGTTTCGGACACGAGGATCCACTTTCCAGTCGGCTGGATCCCCATGGATGGAGTGATGTCCGCGGGGATATAGGCCGCGGTGTTGACATCCCACACGTACCACTGGGTCCCGTTCAGAAGCAACGCACCTTGATCAGTAAGGGGGGCCGAGTCTTGCCTTACGACGTTGTAGTAGTCCCCGCTGGTCTTGACCACGAACCTACGCACCATCTCGTCCGCGAACTCCTGAGGGGTGGCGTCCATGGCCGGGTCCAGCGGGGCCATCTGGATGACTAGACTGGTGTCACGAAGCGTGCTCATAGATTAGTTGGGGACCACACAAAGGGCTTGAGTGATGGTGATGTACCCGGACAGGGCATAGTAATGGTCATCCGAGGAGTTATGCGGATCGCAGGTGGTCTTGGCTCCCATGCCAAGATAAGTACCTTCATCGGAATACTGATGCCACTTCTGCCCGGCGATTACCGTTACCGTGTTTCCTGCCGCTTCCAGCTGCGCCTTAGCCTCGGCCACCTCGATGTTGAACAGCGCCACATGGCAATCGATCTGTTCCTGAGTCAGGGCAACATTTGGGTTCGGGAGAGCCTCAGCACCCCAGACGTAGGCCGATTTCACGACTTGAATCGTGCCGCTGTTGCAGGTACCGGTAGGAAGAACGTTGTTCGGGTCGTAGGTGGGATCCGTAACCACCGGAGGAACGACAACCGGAGGAAGTGTGAGGGTGGCCTCATCGAACGCTGACGGATTCACCACGGAGACCGCCTTGATGGTCACTGTGGGAGGCTGCCCAACTGTGCCGGGGACCTGATAGATGCCTTCGGGGGAGATGGTACCTATGCTCGGATTGCCGCCGGAGATTCCATTGACGTACCAATGGACTCCTTGATTGGAGGTACCCGTAACAGTGGCCACCAGCGGAAAGGGATCCGTACCGGTGGTGGTTCCAGTCCCAGGAGTGATAGAAACCCCGACCGGGATGGACAGGAGCGTCATCACAGCCTCGTCATACGAATCCTGCTGCACCACCGAGCGGGCCCTGATCGTCACGGTAGCCGGCCTCTCTGCGTCCGCAGAAGCAACATACTCCCCCAGTGCGGAGACCGTACCCAGTAGCCCCCCACCGCCATCTGTGCCGTTCACGGACCAGTATAGGCCATCGTTGAACGTTCCCGTGACGGTGCTTGTGAAGGTGATCGTCTCGCCAGCCCCCAGAGTCGCAGTGTGCGGGGAAATGGTGACCACAATGACATCTACAGGCCCCTCACCACTGCCGGAACTGGTCGAGGAATCGTCCACGATGTCGTCAGAAATGAGCCAAGGCACCGAATACACTTCGGGCCTTGGCAACCGCTCCAGCGGCATGGTGGTAAGATCCGGCATACTCTAATTGGGCAACTCGTCACTACTGACCGGCGAAACTGTCTGGCCGAGCGTCAAAATGCATTGGGCCTGCGCTTTCTGGGTCGCTTGCTTCGTGGCGGCTTCTCCAGAGACTAACGAGTGCGCGGTCGCCTCGGACGTAGCCGTGACTCCGCGTACAGTCGTAGAGTGCGTCACCGTGTCCGCAAACACCGGGCTGGAAGGCAGCAGCGACTGCAAATCCGTGCCCCCGTGTCCATCATACCGCACGAAAACCGGGCTGGATTCGTCCACCTCGCATTTACCGACGTTCCTCTCTGATATCGGCAAAACACCCAGCCTCATCTCGCGGAAAGCTGCGTAGCCGGACCACGAAACGAGCAAATGGAACCCGTGGTCGCGCCGGTCGATGTCCAGAGACTCGATGTTGCACGCCGAGAAGGGCTCGTCCTCCATCCGGTTGATCTGCTGCGTTCGGAGCCTACGAGATTGACCCCGGGTGCTGAAAATCCGGCTATCGGCTTTGATCCTGGTGTCCGCCCGGATTGAGCCGACTCCAGCCCTGACCCGCTTGTTCATGCAGCGGTGTAACGGGCCCCTTACCAACCCATGCCAGTCCACTGCCACGTCCACGTCACCCCGCATCTCGCTCATCAGGAGATCCGCATAGTGCATCTCCTTCAAAGCTGGCGTCCCGGTTGTGACTACACGTAGTTCCACCGCGGCTTCGATGTCCTGGTTGGTGTCCTTCGTGAAGCTCGGGTCGAATTCGATGATTTGGTTTCGCGTCCCGTCTGTGATCGCCGCGAAAGTTCGATCTCGCCCGTCCTCGCTGAATGTGATCCAATCGACTGGCCAGAACCCAGTCCATACACCTGCCCAGGCGGGCGTTGTTTGCCGGCTGGCCATTGTTGGGCGAACACTTGTATCTAGACACCACGTATGCCTGTTGTAGAGGTCTCCATACGGCACGGACATCAACAAGAAGTTCTGGAATGGGCACCCCGCGACGATTCCCTCCATCTTCGCCATGAAGGCCTTGCTGGAGGTCATCTCCACATCGACCAGCGGGAAGGCCGACGTCAAATGCACCATGGTGGCGACGTCGAGCGAGGTGAGCCCGAACTGGCTGAACCACCACATCGCACCGAAGTGAGGAACGACGGACCTGTGGGAGATGCAGCCCACTCCGGGGAGGAACATCCGGATGAAATCGGGCGTGGTGGTCCACAACTCGCGATTCAGGATGTTGCTCTGAACGGTAATGGTGTCGTTGGCAGTGAAAACTAACAACTGTGGTTGGTTGGCACCCACGACTTCGGACATGGCCACCACGCGGTCGGGAGCGAAGAAGCTGTCGGAGCCTCCCAAGTAGAATTGCTCCACGAAACTGAAAGGATTGGCGTAATCGGACGCGAAGACTTGGTTTTCCCGGGCCACCCAGAGCCGGTGACCGCTCCAAGCCATCGCGGTACCCATCGGGGTGGAGTCATAGCCCGTTTGGCGCTCAAAATGGACGCCATCCCACGCCATGCAGGGGCCTTTACCGTCCTGAATCATCAAAACCCGCCTCGGAACGGGCAGGAGGGTCAGGGAATCGTCCGAATTGCGCTTTAGAGCTTGCTCAGTCTGGCAAAAATACAGCTTGGAGACGGTGGAATCCATCGTCATCCCGGAAATCTTGTGCCCAACACGAAACGGGAACTCCGAAATGTAGATTTGGCCGTCCACGCAGGCCACCAACTGGGTTGCACCACGCCGGGGAGTGAAATATGTCGCGCCCTGAAGCTTTCCGTCAGGGAGATTGATGATTCTGCGGGTGCCGGGACGGGTTTTTACGATGCCGCCGCGGTTGGTGACGTTCCATCCTCGGATGTACGAGCCTTCCGTGAGCCTAGGATCACGAAACGTGTCCTGCCCAAGCGTCAGATCTGCGTCAAACTGGAGGACTGGATCCATAAATTACTCAGTCGTAAAAGTCGTCGTAGTCGTTATCCACAATTCCGCCTCGGACGTCCACCTGAGGTCCGGAAGCACTGGGAGGAACGACTACATGCTCGCGTTCTGCGACCAAGCGAGCCGCATTGGACTCGAAACCCATAGCCAGAGCCAGTTCGCGGTTGCGATAGGCTTGGACGGCACGCATGGCAAGCTCCACCGCAAAGGGCTGCTCAAGCGGGATGAAGTCTGTGCTACGGGAAAGAACCTGCGTGCGCCTGCGGAAGTAGATGCTGGCAGTCTTCCCAGTCTGAGACAGCCGGATCCTTCGATACAGCGGATCCGTCTCTGTGGCCAGATAATCTCCGAGCAGTGTCCCGGTGCCTGCGTTGGTATCCCAATCGCTCGTGGCCAGTTTGATGCGACCATTGGTCTCGGGCTTCACCACCGCGGTGATCCTGGAGAAATACGGCGCGGCAGCTTCTACCCCGGTGACGCTCACTGCAGACAGCGTGTCAAGAACTGACTGAGAAAGCCCGACGTAATCAGCCGGGTCCACAGGTGCCACGCCAATTTCGTAGCCGTCCGTGTAGGTCCCATCGTCATTCGTCGTCCGGATGTACGTGCCATTTTCGTCATACCCGTACACCCGAATCTTCGCCGTGGAGTCCGAAGAGTCGGTGGCGAAGATCCTAAGCTTGGAAGCAGCGGGAAGATCCACCATGGTGGCGGATCGGTTCTTGTCTTCCCAATGCCACCCCACGGGATGCCAGATCTCTCCCGGCCCCGCCGTTGTGTACCGGTAGATTTCATCCTGAGCCAGCAATGGACGACCATCAACCGAGATCCCCAGAGGCGTCTCGACCTCGCTAGGGAGAGCCACGCAAGTCTGGTCCGTGATCGTGACATCCACGTATGCCATCATCAAGGACCAATCACCCTTGTTGACCAACATTTGAACAGCCGCGTTGATGCCCCGGTACAGTTCCTTGCTTTCGCAGGTACCGAAGACGTCCTTGGCTTGTTCCCAGATGTCAGCGACCGTGATCATGGTGCTAGATTAGTCCTTGTCGCTCTTTTCCGAGGCGTACTCGTCCATGGCTTCCTCGGCAGATTGCTTACCCGGGACTTCCTTGCCCTTCACCACGTCAACGATGTCCGTGAGATCCAGATCATACGCGCAGCTGCCGTTCTTGAACGACTCTCTGCACCCGGCAAGCCGGTATTTGAAGGTGATGGTGCCCTGCTTTGGAAGATCCGGGTCCTCGTTCTCGTCGAATGTCAGATACACCGCCGGATAGGAGGTGCTTTCAGCGTCCATTGCCGCAACCGGGGTACCTTTTTCACCGAAATCCGTTGCAAGGCTGATTGGCTTCTTCATGTCAAGAGTAATATCGGGTATTGGGTGCTTACTGGGCCCTGTCAGAGGCGGATGGGAGTGCGGGGATTTTGGTTCCGGTGACGTAATACACGACTGCGTTGGTTGCAGAGCATTCGGCTAGCAACTGTTCGTTGGGTTCAAGGGACATTGGAGACTCAATGAGTAGCTGTGCGCCGGCTTCCAGTGAGATTTCCGTGGGAGCCAGTGGGTATTTGACATCCGAAACCAGGGCATAGACAGACAGCGTTACAGCCTGATTGGTGACGTTGGTAAAAGACGCCGCGGAGATAAGGCACCGAGTCTGCCTAGGCACTGTCAACACCGTCGTCAGATCGGTGGTGCTGAGCGTGCCTAAGGCAAGGCGTTCCGGGTATCTATTGGCGGCGCTCATTTGGTCAGATCACAGTCGGGGTGATACTTCCACCGGTAACGCTGGCGATTGCGGAGCCCAGAGAACACCCCAGCAGCTGGACGGCACCCTTGGTGTTGGCCACGGCAGCGTAATAGGTGGGAGTGCCGGTGCCGGACAGCGTGGTGTTCGTTACCGTGACGGTGCCGGTCATGCCGGTTCCAGATTGATCCCACCACTCCACCAGTTTCGGAGTGGTGAACGTGCAGCCATCAGCCCAGATTTCTCTGTTGATGCACGCGACTGTAGCCACAGATGACAGAGCGGCGTAATAGGCGGAGCCTGTGCAGGAGTATATGCGGGCCCCGATGGAGTTGCCCGTGTCATTGTACCAAAAACGTGCAGCGGATCCGGTGCACTTGCTGAAGAGTGTGGGACCGTTGGACGAATAGGCGAATTGACCATAGGTTCCTAGATCCACCGAACAGTTGGCCACGATGCTTTGCGTGGTCGAGGCTATTGTGGAGCCGATGAAAATGCCCGATACATAATCAGAGGCGGAAGCCACCTTGCAGTCCTTCACCGTGACGCCAGCCACCACACTGCCCCCGGTGTTCTCCTGCGAGGAGATGGCGAAGCTTTCCACCTGACCCGATGGTGTACCGGAAGCGCGGCTACCAGACAATCCCTTGATGACGCAATCCTTGATGGTGAACTTCCCGAAACAACGAATTCCTTGGGCGAACCAACCTCCCTGTGATGCGTAATCCGCGTCCCAAGTGCCTCCGACGATCTCTGCGCCGTCACCCATCCAGAGAATTGGTAGATCCTTATCAGGTCTAGGCACTCCGCCAGTGGTGGTAGTGGCCCCGGAGAGCTTGATTGTGGCCCCGGTGGCGATGATCTTCACGCCAGCAGGAACGGAAATGTAGTTCCGGGTGGCGAAATACCAAGCACCTTTGGTGGTGTAGTTGCCTCCAGAAGCGAGAATGATGGTGTCCCCAGACTGTGCCAGATTGAGAGCGCGGTCAAATTCGCCAGACACCCCCGAAGCCACATTGATGATCATACCTGAGTAATATCGGAAGCGGTTTTGGCCTGCTGCCACGAGTTGTCCTTGAGCGTGAGCAGCGTGGTGCAGACACC